>CAYFVA010000045.1:0-12921 GCA_964346265.1 uncultured Desulfobacterales bacterium | reverse complement strand
GGGTGTTGGAATACGACTGTGACGTCTCCCTGAACACGGATACGGATATTGAAGAACTGGCCATTCTGGAAACGTATTACAAGTTTTTAAAGGAAACCGGTCTCAAAACCAGCCGGAATCCGGACCTGACTTTGACCCGGATCGGGGGATATCCCTTTTTGATGAAACAGATCCAGATTCACCGGCACTATCTGGAGAATCGGGACGGAAAGGAAGTTTTGGTTCAGGAGGCTGCGAACTCCTGGTATGACACCGTTTACACCCCGTTTGTGGAAATCATTAAAAAATACCGGATCATGGAATACTTTCCCCACAGAACCGCCACCGATTTTTATATCTGGGTGATGCGGTTCAGGGAAAAACTCACGGAAAAAGAAATGGAGCAGTTTGACAGCTACGAAGCGGAAAGCATCGTGGCCGAGTACACCAGAATTTTCAAAAGCCCGGCACGGCGGGCCTTAGGGTTGATCAAACGGCTATTCGGACTTGTCAGGTACTGAATACTTTCGGTATGGCGGCATAAGCCGATCCGGTCCAACCTTGTTTTCAGATCGGACCGGATCCGCCGCTGTCTACTGTTCAGAAACTTTTATCCATGGTTATGTCCACACGGAGATGGACATCATTTCCGTTTTTTGATGATCAGCCCCACACCTTCAAGCCAGCTTTTGGCTACATTCGCCGGCTTTTCTCCGTTTGCATTCACCCGGTAGTTCAGCCGCTGCATGGTGGATGTATCCAGGGAAGGCCCGATCTGGTTCAGGGTGAACGCCAGCTTGGGATACTGGTCCAGGATCTCCTGCCGCACAACCGGGGCTGGATTGTAAATGGGAAAATAATTTTTGTCATCCTCGAGCACCCGCAGTCCATAGTCAATAATGGCACTGTCCGTGGCAAACGCCATACCGCACATGGCCTTGCCGTCGCGTACCGCTTTTTTGGTCAGGGCGATTTCCATTTTGCTCACGTCCGAATCCGGAATATCCTCGCCGAAATCAAGCCCGTAATGGCCCATGAGACCTTTAAACCCATCCACTCTGGAATAAAACTCCGGACCGACGGCTACGGTCATTTCCCCCGGATTTTCCTCGATGAACTCAGCCCATTCGGAAAGCGTGGAGATGTTGTGTTTTGCCGCCGTCTCCTCTTTCATGACAATGGCGTAGGTATTGTTGAACTTACAAGGTTCGAGCCATGCAAGATCGTATTTTTCTTTGTCAATCGTACTGACTTTTTCATACAGTTCCTTGGAATCGCGCACAACCTCTTTTTTGCCGAAAAAAGTCAGCCAGGTGGTTCCGGTGTACTCCATGTACACATCGATCTGACCCTGTTCCAAGGCATTGCGGTTCACCTGGGTGCCGCCCAGGTTGGTCTTGTCCACCACCGGAATCTTCCGGTCCTCCAGCAGCTGCACCATGATCTGGCCCAGTACCAGCTGCTCTGTAAAATTTTTGGATGCGACCTTCACCCCCGGTCCGGCAAAAGCAACCGTGGATGCCAGCAAAAATGCCAGTGCAGTTACAATAAAGGTGAATCTTTTCATTTGTCGTACCTCCTTTAAAAATAGGATTTATATATACGCAAAACAGGCAGCACAATCCCGCCCGGCGCGTTTCGTTACAGCGCCGCAAGCTGGGCCTCGTCCGCCTGCACTCCTCTGCTGACGAGCATTTTTTCGACGATTTCCAAAAGGAAATCGAACAGCATGGCGATAAGGGCCACCGGCACGGCACCTGCTGTCATGATGCCCATGTCCACAAGCGCGATGCCCGTAAAAATCCAGAACCCAAGGCCTCCGCCGCCGATGAGAAATGCCAGCGGGGCCGTTCCTACAACCAGTGCCGTGGAGGTCCGGATGCCGCCCATAATAATGGGAAGTGCATTTGGAAGCTCGACCTGTAACAGGATCTGTCTTTTGGTCATGCCCATACCGATGGCTGCCTCTTTCATATCCTCGCTCACCGATTCGATTCCCGCGTACGTGTTTCTCACCACCGGGGCCACTGAAAATGTAAAAATGGCGATCAATGCAGGCACAACCCCGATCCCGGACAACCCGATAAGCGGCAACATACCATACGCAAGGGCGATAACACCCAGAGAAGGGACCGACTGCCATACATTGACCACCGCCATGATCACCGGAGAAATTTTCTCCCACCCCTCTCTTGTCATAACGGTTCCCAGGGTCACGCCGATGCTGATGGAAAAACACATGGTGATCAGCACCAGCACCAAGTGTTCATATGTCAGCTTGAAAAATTCCGGCAGATTCTCCACTGTATATTCCCAGGCACCGTAGGTTTTGTAAAGGAAGATAATGACCGCCACCGTAATAATGACGGGCAGCCCTTTTCTTGCAAGCTGTAAAAAAACCTTTGAATTCATTGTCAAAATCCCTTATCTAATTGATTGGCAGTTTTCAAAGCGACCGCCGCTTTTCAATCCTGGAGCGCCTTTTTGATGTCATTGGTATCCAGCCACCCGGTGACCTTTTTATCGCCATCCACCACGACAAGAAACCCGGTGTCATGGGTGAAAATTTCCGAAAGCGCCTCTTTCAGAGTTGCCGTACCATAAAGATAAGAACTGGTGCGCTGTACCACATCCGCCACCGTATCCCTGTTTTTCCCAAGATCCTCGGCTGATGCAAGCCCGGCCAGCCTGCCGTTCTCATCCAGAACCACCAGGCAATCGGTTCCGTATTCGGACAACCTGCCCCTGGCCTCTTCAAGGCCGGCGGCCGCCTGAATCAAAGGTGGATCGTCTCTTTGCACCTTACTGATGGAGAAAAGATTCAGCCGCTTTATGGTCCGGTCCCCGCCCACAAACTCCCGGACGAAATCATTCTTCGGATAGGTGAGCATATCCTCGGGAGAGGCGAACTGGATGAGTTTCCCGTCCTGCAGAAGACAGATTTTATCCCCCATTTTTATGGCCTCGTCAATATCATGGGTGACAAACACGATGGTCTTTTTCACCTTTTCCTGGATTTTCAGGAACTCGTTCTGAAGACTCTCCCGGTTGATGGGGTCAATGGCGCCGAAAGGTTCGTCCATGAGCATAATGGGAGGGTCTCCTGCCATTCCGCGCGCAACACCGATTCTCTGCTGCTGACCGCCGGAAAGCTCTCTTGGATACCGGTCCTTGTACTCTTCCGCGGAAAGGTTCACGATTTCCAGAAGGCTGTGCACCCTTTCTTTGATTTTCTTCTTATCCCATTTGAGCAGGTTCGGGATGACGCTGATGTTTTCCGCGATGGTCATATTCGGGAACAGCCCGACGTTCTGGATCACGTACCCGATCCGTCTTCTCAACTTAATGGTGTCCAAACCGGATACATCCTGGCCGTCTATATAGATCTTCCCGCTGGTGACGGGATGCAGCCGGTTGATCATTTTCATTGCCGTGGTCTTGCCGCATCCGGAAGGGCCGACCAGAATACAGATTTCTCCTTCTTCAAATTCGAAAGAAAGCTCGTCCACTGCCCTGAAATCCGTTCCCGGATATATTTTTGTCACTTTGTCCAACTGTAGCATCGTACCCATAATTCTTTATCTCCCAGGTTTAATCCGTTGCCTGTTTCACTTTCAATCCCGTGGGGGTCACCCAGTCTTCCGCCTTTTCCAGAAATATATCAGAGATGATGGCCAAAAGCCCCATACTGATGGCGCCTGCCAGGATCGAAGCGTTTGTCGATCTCTGAAGCCCCTGGACCACGAAATCACCGAGGCCTCCCGCCCCGATGTAGGCGGCAAGCGCTGCAATGGCAACACCCATGACCACCGAGGTCCGGACGCCGGCCATAATAATCGGGGCGGCCAGCGGCAGCTCCACCCGGAGAAGAAGCTGGAAACTGGTCATCCCCATGCCGATTCCCGCCTCAATCATAGACGTATCCACACTCTGCAAAGCAATGTACGTGTTCCGTATGATCGGAAGAAGGGAGTAAAGCGCCAGCGCCGTCACCGCAGGAACCGTTCCGATCCCGATCCCCTGGACCATATCCAGGTTCTTGTCGATGGACGAAAGGATCGGCATCATGAAACCGAACATGGCGATACTGGGAATCGTGATCAGGATGCTGGAAATATACAGAATGGTTTTGGCGGCCAGAGGATGCCGGGTGATGTAAACCCCTAAAGGCACACCTGCCGCAATGGCGATGGCGAGCGCAATTCCCACGATTTTCAGATGGACCACCGTCTGAACCCCTGTTTTACTGAAATTGTCCGCAAAGAACCGCAACGGACCGGACACAAAAATAGGCTCCACCACACTGGCATATGCGATCAGGGAAAAGATGAAAACACCCAGAAGACACCAGAAATCCTCCACTGACACCATGTACCGGAAAAAGGCAACAACAATCATGGCGCTGACAATGATCCATGCGCTGAAAAAACCGTAGGTTTCGTTGAGATGCACGGCCTCCAGCCTCATGTAAAACCCCTGGTACAGGTGGGACAGGTAGAGGAAAAGGGAAATCAGAAACAGAACAAAAAACATGTAATACGATGTCCTGCCCAGCGTCCCTTTTTTCAAGCCGGATTTGTAGTAATAAAAAACAAGCACGAAAAACGCGGCGGTCAGCACCCAGGCGTTCACAGTTGAAAAATTGTGAAAGAAGAAGGGAATGGCGCCGAGCAGAAAAATCACAAACATGAAAAGGCCCGGATACGGCGTGGTTTTAAGATAATCCCCGATATAGATCAGAAAAAAGACCACGATTGCGAAAAGCGGCACCATCTGAGCCATTCGAAGAATGTTGAAGGATTCAAGGAATTCCACCTCGAGATCATACAGACTCAACAGCATATGCAAGGCGGAAAAGGGCTCGTCCCGGTAAAGGAACTGGCCGGGAAACCACGGCAGAAAAAAGGTCGTAAACAAAAGGATCACGGAAAAGAGAAAAAAACGGTCCGAGACTTTCCATGAAAAAATCTCCCGGAATGCCGGTTTTGTCACTTCCGCTGAGCAATGAACACACTGTGTTGCATCTTCAGGCAATTCCTTTTTGCATACAGGGCAAATCGGAACTTTTGTTTTCATTTTCCACCTCCTTTTAACAAGGTTGCTGTATATTTGTGTAAACCAGTAGCGATTCTCCGTTGAAAAAACTGTTATCTTTTTGACTGTTCCCCTGCTTTCGGAAGAAATTAGTACATGAAAATTTTGCTCATGTTGGCAGTGGTCAGCGGATCATCCATGTACATCCGCAACTGCCTCTCCTGTATGGACTGAAACCCCCGCTCGTCGTACTCGGGCATCTCGACTTCAGGGGCATCTTCCGGCTTTACGGTCTCGGCGATCTCGATCGCCTTTTCAAGCTTGTAAACGGAAAAATCCACAAGCTGCTTGAGAAAAGCGAACGGATGCCGGATCATATGGAACCCGTATTTCATTGCAAGGGCCTGGCCGTTCCTGGCGTCTTCAAAAGCCCTTTCCGTGGGATGCTCTTCATTGGTCGTCCCCCCGCTCTGAATGGAGGGAAGATCGAGTATCATGTTCAAGTGTGCCATCAGTATATTCAACAATTGATGACTTTTCAAGCCGTAATCCGGGTTATATTCCTGTTTCGGGTCGGCCACCGTGGGAAAGCCCGCATGGATGACCGTGCATCCCGGGTTGAGGAGCTGGGCCGCGCATATGCCGAACAATACTTCGGCATGGGTCATGGACAACACCCCGTTATACGAATACGGCGCACTGATACCGGCCAGCGGCATGGCTGAAATAAAAACGGGAAGGCCGTTTTTCACCACGTCCACGAAAGCCTGGGAAAAATTCTCGTTCACCTGGAGCGGCGGCCGGGTCAGGCAAAAAACCACCATGAGATTTTTCCGTACCGCATGCAGTTCTTTGGCCCTGGCAATGGCCTTGTCACCGGTTGCGGCAAAGTACAGCGGCTTGGTGCAGTTGTCCGCCATCAGGTTGATCTGTTCGACCTCGTCTTTGAGTTTCACTCCCCTTCCCATACCGGCGACCACGTTGCTTTTCTCGGCGATACGGGCGATTGCCGCCACATCTTCGGCCGTGGGCATTTTCCCGCCCTGCTGTTTTTCATCATCATACAGGTAGGGCGCTGTTCCGCCGATCAGAAAACTGTTTCTCGGCACGAAAAATTCGTCTATGCCGGGGGCTTTTTCCACCAGTTCCGTTACAAGATCCTCTGTAATATAGATCCGGCCGTCATACACAATGGCCCGGCCCTCTTCTTCATATACCCGGAATGCCTCCATGATATCGGGCTGCGCACACCCCACACCCAGGTTCTCCAGCATCCACAAGGAATCCTTGTGGGTCTGCAGCAGCATCTCTACCGTATTTTTCCCCAGAAGCGACGTGGATGTTTCAATCTGCTTGTTGTCCATTTATTCCCCCAATATGAAAATTGTAAAAAGGCAGCTGCCTGACGTAAACAAGTTATCCGCAAACCGGGTGGTTTGTTCTTTATCTTTATCCTGAAAACAAGTCAGTGTGACGATTGATGTCGTTGACAACCGAATGCAAAACCCTTGGCTTACAAAGCACCCGTCTTTTTTTGTTTCACTCTTGACAGTATTTCATACAACATGTAACAAAACCTGTCAAGCATTTTATCCGGCAAGGGCATCAAAAAGAAATTTCTCCAGACGCTTTTGATCCATCTGCACGGGATTGGTGCCGATATTGGCGTCAGCAAGCGCCTTCTCTGCAATTTTTGGAATATGGCTCTCCCGGATGCCGAGTTCCTTGAGGTTGACAGGCATGCCGAGCTCCAGTTTCAAGTCACCCACCCAGTTGACAAACGCATCAAAATCATGGCCCGGAAGATCCAGATACCGGGCCGCATCCTCGATTTTCTCTTTTATGCGGTTCCGGTTCAAATGGAGCACAAACGGCAGTAGCGTACCTATGGCCCTTCCGTGATGCACCTTGAACATGCCGCCGAGGGCATGGGAGACTGCATGCCCTACGCCCAGACCCTTTTCAAACGCAATGGCCCCCATGATGGAGGCGGCCATTGTATACGTTCTCGCCTTGATGCTGCGGCCGTTGTGAAAAGCCGGCAGGAGGCCCTCCTTGATGTACCGGATCCCCTGAAGCGAAACCCCGTCAAGTACCGGATGGAAAAACGGGCTGCTCAAAGCTTCGATGTTATGGGAAAGTGCGTCCATACCTGTGGCTGCGGTCAGGTAGGGGATCAGACCCCGGGTCAGCTCCGGATCCGCAATAACCATTTTCGGCAACAGATCCGGGTGGGCGATGCTGGTTTTTTTCCCCTGCAGATTGTCCGTTATGACCGCGTTGGCATCCACTTCCGAACCGGTTCCGGCTGTCGTTGGAACTGCAATGATCGGCAGAACGGCCTTTTTGACAAGCGGGGAGGCGAAAGTCCCGGCTGAAAACTCCCATATCCTGGAAGGACCCACCGCAGCCGCCAGCACAATGGCCTTGGCCGCATCAAGCGCACTGCCGCCGCCAATTGCAATCACCCCGTCGTGCCTCCCGGTCCTGAGCCGCTCCGCCCCATGTTTCACCGTATCGAAATCCGGTTCCGAATAAATTTCCGAAAAAACGGATGTAAAAATGCTCTCCTTTCGGTTCTGTTTGAGAATTTTCTTTACAAATGGCAGTTTGGATACGCCATGGTCGGTGACGATCAATGGAGAGGAAATCCCTGCAGACCAGCAGACCCTTGGAATCTCTTTTATACGGCCGGCCCCGAACCGGATAGCGGTCGGGTGATGCCAGTCCGCCTGGGTCTCGGAAAGCGTAATTTTCGGTTTGAATCGTGTCATCATCTGTCAAGCTCCAGTCTTTTCAAAGTGGATTCAAGCGGGATGCCGTTTTCATCCCATTGTCTTGCAGCAAAATAGTCTTTGAGCATTTTGGAAAGGTCAGGAACCCGGTCTGCCGCGCTTCCGGAAGGGCGGGGATGAAAAAGAATCCTGGCGGGAAGCGTGTCCTGGTCCCGGGATACGCCGCACTTCAGATTAAACAGCCGCTTGATGGTAAATATCCGCTCGCCCGCTTTCAAAAGGGAATCTGCCGTGGATTCCATGCCGGTTACGGCGGAATGGCACTCGGCAAGCTCGGATACGGTCACGGTGCCGGTGACGAATTTGCAGATCTTGAGAGAATCATATACGCCCATAAGATCCTGCATTCTTGCCGCAGCCCTCCCCTTTCCCTCGTTGTCAAAGCGGGGCAGGGTCTCATCAATCCCGATTTCAGGCACGGTCACGGCATCTTCAATGACATGGGTCATGCCGGCCAGGTGACAGCCCCCCCGGTTGGATGTGGCATAGGATACTGCAGAGCTGAAATAGGCCCTCGGGTCATGGGCGGGAAGTTCGAGCCCCTTGACATGCATGGCGAATCCTTCCGCCTCTTTACCCAGTCGTTCGGCCGCGTGCCGGACTCCCATGCCGAGAAGCCGGCCGATGCCTTCTGCGTTTCCAATGGCCTCGACCAGTTGGACCATTTTTTCGGCATCCCCCCAGAAAAGAGGTTCGCCCCCAAGGTCCTTTTCCGTCAAAACCCCTTTCTCAAAAGCCTCCATTGCAAAGGAAATTGCAGCGCCCACGGAAATGGTGTCCATGCCGTACCGGTTGCACAGGTCATTCGCTTTGATCACGGCCTCGAGATCATCCACCATGCAGTAACTTCCCAGGGATGCCGTACTTTCATATTCCGGGCCGGCTCCGCGAACATTTCCGAAACGGTCGTCCCTCATTTCCACAACCCGGCCGCACCCCACAGGACAGGCGCCGCAGGAAAACCGCCTTTTCAGGTACTTTTCAGAGACCACCTGCCCGTCCAGGCGGTGAGCTTTCGGAAACCCGCCCTCCCTGAAATTTTTCACCGGAAGATCCCCGCTCTTTTCAAGCTGGACAAATCCGCCTGCCGTGCCGCAGCTTCTCAATCCTCCTCCTGTCTCGACCACCTTCCGGGTAAGCGCAGGGATCATTTTTTTCAGTCTGTCACCGCCGTCCACACCCTTTCCGCCCTCGGGTACCACCGCAATCGCCTTGAGCCTTTTCGATCCCATAACGGCCCCGAGCCCGCATCGTCCGGCCGCCCTTGCATCGCTGCCGTCATGCATGACCGAGGCAAGATGCACACAATTCTCGCCTGCCGGCCCTATACAGGACGCAACCGTTTTTTTCCCGTGAATTTCCTGAAGCCTGTCTGATGTGTCAAAGGTATCCAGCCCCCATATATCGTCTGCGCTTCGAATCCAACAGCCTTCCGGAGAGACTTGAGCATACACTGGCCGGTCTGACACGCCCCTTATCGTGATCAGGTGAATTCCGCATTTGACAAGGGCGGTTCCCCATCGCCCCCCGACATCGCTTTCTGCAAACATGCCGGTGAGCGGAGACCTTGATATCAGTGCATGCCTGCCGGAACACGGGATTTTCGTACCGGTGAACGGGCCTGCGGCAAAAATCAGGACATTGCCCGGGGACAGGGGATCATGCTCCCAGAGCTTTTCTCTGTATGCGATGCAGGCACCGAGCCCGCTGCCTCCGATAAACTGCTCACAGATCCTGTCGTCGACTCTTTTGTGCTCAATCCTTTCGGCCGAAAGATCAATATCCATCCATCTCATGGCAATTTCCTTTCAAGGAATCGGTGATAAAATTCTTGACTTTTTTTCTTTCACATGTAACAAAACTTGTCAATACATAAATAACACCCGATTCTTTTGCTACCATCTATTTTCCGCGGGGAGTACATGAGTTTTTCAGACAAATCTTTCAGTCTTGCCATTGAAGCAAAGGAGCCTGAACTTACCCCCAAAGGGAGGAAGCTGGCCCGATTTATCCTGGACAATCCCACAAGAGCGGTTTTTCTGGCCACCCGGGATCTTGCCGACAAAGCCGGGGTCAGCGAGGCCACAGTGGTCCGGTTCGTTCGACAGATCGGGTATACCACCTATTCCGAGTTCAAAAACGATCTGCGACAACACATCGATTCCGAACTCACCCTGATTGAACGCAAAGAAATGGCCATATCCGACATGGAGAAAAGCGGTCTTGAACAGACAGTGGCCAAGGAGCTCGACAATCTCAAATCCCTGATCTCCTCCATAGACCGGGAGCAGGCCGAAAACATCGTGGAACTGTTGAGTTCTCCGGCCTCCGTGTATATTGTCGGCTCCCGGCTCTCCTACCACGCTGCCTACTACATGGGATGGGCCATGACCAAAATCAGAAAAGACGTGAACATCCTGAAGGGCAGTGACAGAACCTCTCTGGACTGGCTCACTGTTGCACGTGAGGATTCGGTTGTTGTAATTGTAGCCATTTCAAGATACCCCAACGAACTGATACGGGTGGGAAAGTATGCCAAGCAGCTGGGAATGAAACTCGTGGTAATTGCAGACAGCATGGCCTGCCCACTGATCCAGTTTTCCCACTACCATCTGGTCACCCGGCCCAAGACCATTCCGTTTTACGAAAGCTCGTCCTCCATGCTGTGCCTGATCATCCATCTTTTAAACGAGGTAATCAAAAGAAAGGGAGACGAGGTCCTCTCCCATCAGGAAAAACTGGAAAAGGCCTACCGGGAAAACGACATCCTGTTCAACCTGGATTGAGACGTATTTTCACGATCCTGGCCGTGATATCACAAAAAAACCGCTCGGCTACAGGAGAAGCGAATCATCCAGGGTGACTTTTCTGGCAAGCTCTCTGTAATCCGCGGATGCATTGCACCCGGGCGCGAACTCGAAAATGGTTTTGCCGAACGAAGGCGCTTCACTGAGGCTCTCACTGTATCGAATCGGCTTGCATAGATACTCGGGATACAGCTGCCTGAGCTTGACGTAAATTTCCTGGGGCCCTTTGATCCGTGCATCCATGAAGGTGGGCAGAATATACTTGAGCTGCACATCCTTTCGATACCGCTGGATGGAACCCAGGCTCTTTAAAAACTCGGAAAGTCCCTGAAGCGGCATAAACTCGAGTGCGACCGGCACAAGCACTTCATTGGCATAAAAAAAGACATTGACACTCAACTGATCCCATCCAGGGGCTGTATCAATGATAATAAAGTCATACCGGTATTCAAAGGGTTTCATGGCTTCGTGCAGGGTCCACTCGGCACCAAAACTTTTCCGGTCGATAATCCGTTTCATCCCGGCCAGGGATTTACCGCCGGCAAGGAGCCAGAGATTTTCTCTGGCCTTGATCAGAATTTCCCGGGGCTCGAGTTCGGCGGTCAGAAGCTCGGTGAGACCGGATTTCGGCTTTTTACCGAGAGAATACGATACCTGGCCCTGGGTATCGGTATCCACGATCAGCACCTTGTAACCGGCCAGTGCCAGACAGGCTCCGAGGTTGGTGGAAGTGGTGGTTTTTCCCACTCCTCCTTTGCTCAGGGCTACGCACAGTTTCCTGGCGGGCTGATTTTTCAGTTTCCGGTCCGGTGCGGCCTTTGTTGTTGATCTATCCTCTTCCGTAAGCTGGTCTATGGAGACGGGAAACCTGTTGTGACAAGCTTTGCATTTGGCAATGAAACTTTTTGCAGAGGGCAGCTTCTTTTTGACGACATCTGCGGATATATTGTGCTTCTTCCCGCATTTAGGACAGACAATAACAGTCACTTATCCTCCTTTTGCAATTCCTTTATAATAGCCTCAACTGCCACATTTGCCAGCTGTTTCAGTGAGATACTCCGTTTTTTCCGCCCGGCTGCAATCTTAAACCGTATCCGGGCTTTTTCCGGCCAGACCTGAATGGTCACATCGTCCCTGGTCACTTCCCACTTCCGGTCTTCCCCGACGGACGTCTCTCCCTTCTCCTTGGTCTCTTCTTCCTTGAGAAGCCCTTTTTCATCTTTCCTGTATATAAAACAATCCAGCTCCTCGTGCCGCCAGGCAAGATCATCACGCCCGGCAAGGATATTATCCATTACATCTTTTTTTTCTTCTTCATCATTCATTTTCTTATGTCTGCCGCGCTTCGTTCTCATCCAGTTCACAGGCCTTCAGTGAACCGGCCTTCAAAGATTTCAACATATCAAACAGCTGCTCTTCCTTTTCATGGGAAGAGTTCATCCAGACCATTCCGCAAACCATCTGGTTGTCCGTGTCCGGGGATATATGAACGATCCTGTATGTAAGATCCTCCATGGACTGATCCACAAGATCGATCCGGACCCCGGATACGGTATCCCCCAAAAATTCTTCCAGCCGGAAAACCACTTCCGCTTCAATACTGACGCTAAGGCCGGTCAGGCTGAAGTCTTTGAGGGGATACGTTTTGTCTTGTATGGTTACGGTGCAGTCATCCCGGTCTTTCACATGCAGACGATAGGCTTTACGAAGATGCAGGTCAATTTCCAGGTCCTCTGTAACCGGCTCCAGTTCAAGGGATTCTTCCGTTTGTTTTTCAGGGTCCTCCGCCGATTGGTTTTTGTAATCTTCAACCATAATTCAACCCAGTTACATTTTTTTGGCAAATAAATCTTTGACTTTCAAAATAACCCATAATAAATTAACAAGCAAGCAAAAAAGAAAAACGGGAGAGACCCATGAACCAGTGTCAAACTGTCACCAGCGAACTTGTCGTAAATTTTCAGACCGGGATCGATATAAAAGACATCACCGATCCTCTCGAAAAAGCAATAAAAGAATCCGGCATCAAAACAGGCTCTGTGAATATTTTTACAGCAGGCTCCACAGGATCGGTCACCACGATCGAGTACGAGCCGGGAGTGGTCAAGGACCTGAAAAGGGCCGTCAACACTCTGGCCCCGCCGGAAATGGAGTATGAGCATGAAAAGGCCTGGCATGACGGCAACGGGCACAGCCATGTCCAGGCCGCATTGATTGGTCCGTCGCTCACCGTACCGATCCGGGATTTTGTGCCGGCACTCGGCACCTGGCAGCAGGTGGTGGCTGTCAACCATGACAACCGGGCG
>CAYFVA010000044.1:0-12970 GCA_964346265.1 uncultured Desulfobacterales bacterium | reverse complement strand
ACAAACTGACAGAACAGCGGCAGGTCCTTGAAAAAATCCTGGAATCCTCTCCCGTGGGTATCGCCCTCATACAGGAACGAAAGTTCAAATGGGTAAACACCCAAATGGTGGCGATGTTCGGATATGATTCCAAAAAAGACTTCGAGAACCACAGTACCCGGATGATATATCCCAGCGCCAAGGAGTACGAGACAACCGGAAACATCATATACAACAGCCTGACAGAAGAAGGTTCCGCTGATTACGAGGTCGAGCTGACCAGAAAGAACAGCACCCGGTTTCCCGTTCACATCAAACTCAGCTGTGCAGACCCCGCAAACCCCACCGCCTGGACCATTGCCACACTTACGGACCTGTCCCGGAAAAAGGCCGCTGAAAAAGAAAAATACGAAAAAGAAAGACTCCAGGGCGTCCTGGAGATGGCAGGCGCCGTATGTCATGAAATTAACCAGCCGCTCCAGGCCATCATCGGATACTCGGAACTGCTTTTGATGACCATGGAAGAAGACCGGGTAAAAGATACGGAAAGCCTTGCCACCATACAGTCCCAGGCCGCACGCATCGGAAAAATCACAAAAAAACTCTCCGGCATCACCCGGTACCGGACAGTGGATTATTCGGAAACCACCCGGATTGTCGACATCTGGGGCGCCGGCAGGGAGGCGGGGGATGACCATACCGGACAGATGGAATGAAACAGGAAACAGGAAACTTGAGACAAGAGACAAGAAGCTTCCTCGTTCAAGTTTCACGGTTTGTTGTCATGCCGTGCACCATGGCTGTTATACCGGATCACCTGATGAAGGAGGCAGGCAATAGGCTTTTCAGAATCTGATATCCTCACGGCGGTTGTGGCAAACGAAAAGGGCGAAATCTTCGATCTTCCCGGATATGCAGCCGCAGGGATGGCCGGCAAGGACTTTTTTCTCCTTTCGACAGAAGAAACCGTTGAAATGCCGTATGCAAGCGAACTGATGATGCTGCCGGACCGCTCCCCGGTTGTGTATGACCTTGAAACGGAAACGTTTGAAACACTTACCGCCAATCCGTACGATGAGAACCAGCCCGTTTTTCCTGTGGCGGTGTTCAACTCCCCTGGATACGTCAATCGATATGTCTGCGCTCATACCCGTGAAAAAGAGGCGGATCCGCTGCCGCTTTTTTCATACGGAGCTGCAGGCTTTTACAGGAACAGTTTCCGCTCGGCCGCCCTTTTGGTGGATGCCGAGCCCCGCCAGGATTTGAGAAAAATGCCCCGGTCCGAAATCGAAAGCGGAATCCGCTGCATGCAGGACAAATATCCGTCCAACCGCCTGATACGGCACCTGGAAAACTGTGCACTGGTATACGGATGCCCGGCCGGAAAGAACTTCTTTCTCAAGCGGTATGAGGCTCCTCTTCCCACCGCCCGCACGTGCAACGCCGACTGTATCGGCTGCATCTCTTTCCAGAAGGAAAGCGGTGTCCAGTCCCCCCAGAACCGGATCTCATTCACTCCGTCCGCCGAAGAGATTGCCGAAACCGCCCTGGAACACATCAAAAAAGTCGAAAATGCTGTGGTAAGCTTCGGCCAGGGATGCGAAGGGGACCCGCTTACGGCCTTCCATGTGATCGAGCCTGCGGTTCGTATGATCCGGGAGGAAACCGGGGAAGGCACCATCAACATGAACACCAACGCCGGACTGCCGGACAAACTGGAACGCCTGTTCCAAGCCGGGCTCGACTCGGTCCGGGTGAGTCTCAATTCCACGCGGAAACCCACTTATGACGCCTACTTCCGGCCCAAAGGATACCGTTTCGAGGATGTACTGAAAAGCATCGAGATCGCCGGAAAAATGGAAAAATTCGTCTCTTTGAACCTGCTCAACTGTCCGGGATTCACCGATTCCATGCTGGAATTTGACGCGCTCAAGCGGTTTCTGGCAACGTACCCGGTGCGGATGATCCAGTGGCGGAACATGAATTTCGATCCCCTCTCCTACACCGGTCTTATGTTCGATGCCGGAAAGAAAAGTCCGTCCGTGGGCATGGCCAACATGATCAAGGATATTGAAAAACTCTTTCCCCATATCATGCACGGATACTTCAATCCTCCAAAGGAGCGGTATGGAACCGTTTGTTAAAACCATCGACGAGACGATCCGGGAAGGCATGCAGCACAGGGGACTTGTGTTTTCATACGGACAGCGGCTCAAGATGGTCGAGTTCATGGAAACCTTAGGCATTGATGTATGCCAGGCCGGATATCCGCCGGCCCATTCTTCGGAAAAAAAAGCCGTCAAAAACCTGAACGAGACATGCCGCTCGCACGGGTACCGGCTCGGTATCGCCGGAATGGGCCGGGCCGTTCAAAAAGATGCCGAATGTCTTCTTGAAACGGGCATTGATCACTTTCATCTCCATTTTCATGTCAAGGAATCATTTGAACCGGACCGAACCGAGGCCGTCCTCGAAGAGACCCGGAAAACAGCCGAACTGCTCCGGAAAAACCGGGAGGGCGCCACCATTTCCCTGGCTGTTCTGGACATCGGAAAAACAGGCGATGATTTTCTGGGCCGGATCACGGACTTTCTGATCCGGCACACGGAAACCGACCTGATCTCTCTGCCGGATACCTCCGGCATCATCCCCCCGGACCGGATTTATGAAAAGATCACCCCTCTTGCCCGCAACGCGTCAAAGGTCGGAAAACAAATCAGTGTCCACTGCCATAACGACATGGGCATGGCCGGCGCCAACACCTTCATGGGCATAAAGGCAGGGGGGACCGTAATGGAAGCCTCGGTCCTGGGCATCGGAGAGAGAAACGGGATCGCAGATCTCTATCCGACTGCGAAAATGCTGCGGGACAACGGATTTTCAACCGGAGTCCGGGTGGACGACATGGACACGTTTGCCCGGTACTACGGGTTTGTGGACACAATCTACCGGGAACAGACCGGAGAGACACTGATAACATACAACACCCCTGTTTTCGGGAAAGGCGGCCGCTCCCACGTGGCCGGCACCCATGCCGGGGCCGGTTTCGGAACCGCTGAGGAGGAAGAATACTTCCTCAACGTCCTGTGCGGCAAAAACCTGGTGAAGCGGTATCTCGAGCAGCACCGTATTCCCCATGCCGCAGAAGATATCCCCCATATTGCCGCCATGATCAAGGAGAAAAGCGCCCAAGAGGGGAGAAGACTGGATTTTGAGGAAATCCGCACCATCGCCCGGCCGGATTGACCCTCATGCCCTTTCGCACACGGTGCGTTCCATGGAGTTTCCTTTTTAAAATTTTCGATTCCGGCAAAAAACAATTGCAAAATCCTGCTGAATCTGTTTAATTTAGAGTTTTGTGTGAGAGTTTTCTTTACAAAGAGGCAGGGTGTGAATATCAATATCAGAGGAATCGTGGTGATCGTCGGCAATTACGGAAGCGGAAAGACCGAGACCGCCGTCAACCTCGCCTTTTATATGAAGAATTCAGGCGCGGATGTCGCCATTGCAGATCTCGATCTTGTCAACCCGTACTTCAGGGCCCGGGAGGCACGAGAGCCCATGGAATCATCCGGCATCAAGGTGATCCTGCCGGACCGGCAGTACATGAATGCGGATCTTCCCATCCTCTCGCCGGCTGTTGCCGGCATTCTGAGAAATCCGGCCGAGCTGACCATCCTGGATGCAGGCGGGGACGATGTGGGGGCGACCGTACTTTCTGCACTGCAGGATAGCCTGGATCCGGAACAGGTGTCCATGATCCAGGTGATCAATCCGTTCCGCCCCTTCACCCGGGACGTTACAGGATGCATGAAGATCAGGGAGCAGATCGAGAAATCGGCAAACCTAAAGGTCACCTCCATCGCCGGCAATGCCAACCTCATTGACGAAACCGTGCCGGATACCATCCACCAGGGATACACCATGCTCGAGGCTGTATCCCGGGCTTCGGGCCTGCCGGTCGAATTTATCACCTCACCTTCAGACCTTCTTTCCACCCTTGACACCTCCCGGTTTTCCTGTCCGGTTCTGCCCATCGACAGAGGGCTTGTGCCGCCGTGGAAGAAGAGCGAATATAAAAAAAGGAGTATCAATTATGGCGTATGAACATATCATTGACAGCGAAACCTGCAAGGGATGCGGCCTTTGCCTCACCGTATGCCCCAAGAACGTGCTGGAGCTGTCAGACAAAGTCAACACCAAGGGGCATTTCCCTGTGTACCAGGCAAGACCCGAGGACTGCATCCACTGCACCATGTGCTGTATCATGTGTCCGGATGTGGCGATCACCATCAGGGAAACCGCATAACAAAAATTTTTCCAATACCAAATTTGCAGGAGTTATGAATGGCCAAAGTGTTAATGAAAGGAAACGAAGCAATCGGAGAGGCCGCCATAAAGGCCGGATGCCTCAACTACTTTGCCTATCCCATCACCCCCCAGTCCGAAGTGGCTGAATATCTGGCCAAAAGGCTGCCTGAAGTCAACGGCACCTTTGTCCAGGGAGAGAGCGAAGTGGCGGTGGGGTACATGATATTCGGCGCGGCCGGATGTGGAGAGCGGGTGATGACCACCTCCTCCAGCCCCGGAATCAGCCTGATGAGCGAGGCGGTCAGCTACATTGCAGGCGCCCGGTGTCCGGCGGTTTTCGTGAACATCATGCGGGGCGGCCCCGGACTCGGGGGCATTCTCCCTTCCCAGGGCGATTATTTCCAGGCCACCAAAGGCGGAGGACACGGGGATTACCACCTTCTGGTCATGGCCCCCGAAGGGGTTCAGGAAGCCGTGGAGATGACCATGAAAGCCTTTCCCCTTGCCGAAAAATACAGGGGGCCCGTGATAATCCTCGGAGACGGCCTCATCGGGCAGATGATGGAGCCTGTGGAATTTCCGGACAACCTGTACGCCGAGCCTACAAACAAAGATGATTGGGCCACAAACGGAATGGAAAGCCGGGGAGTCGACAAGAAGAACCTTGTCAAATCGTTGTTTCTCAATCCCAAGGAACTCAACGACAACAACCTCACCCTGAAAGCCCAGTACGAGCGGATGAAAAAAGAAGAGGTCATGTTCGAAGCGTACAACACGGACACGGACTATAAAGTCCTGATCGTCAGCTACGGCACCATGAGCCGGGTGTGCAGAACCGCCATCGACAACATGAAAGAGCAGGGGCTTGAAATCGGCATGATCCGGCCCAAAACCCTGTTCCCGTTTCCGGAAAAAGAAATATATGATGCAGCCGCAAAAGAGAGCTGCAAGGCAGTAATCAGCATCGAGCTGAGCATGGGCCAGATGGTGGAGGACGTAGAACGTTGCGTCAGGGGAATCAAACCGGTCGAATGGTACGGGGAATGCGGCGGAGATATCCCGGCGCCCGAAACAATCGCTGACGTGGTACAATCGTTACTCAATTAACAACGGCACACCGAGTGCAAGGAGAGATATACAATGGGAAAAACGTTTTCAAAACCCGAAGCGCTGACCGATGTTCCGACGCATTACTGCCCCGGATGCACCCACGGGATCGCCCACCGGCTGGTGGCCGAAACCATCGATGAACTCGGGATCCGGGGAAAAACCGTGGGCATCGCCCCTGTGGGATGCGCGGTTCTGGCGTACAACTACTTTGACTGCGACTTCCAGGAAGCCGCCCACGGCAGGGCCCCGGCCATGGCCACCGGCATCAAGCGGGTCCGGCCGGACCTGATGGTGTTCACCTACCAGGGCGACGGGGATCTGGCCAGCATCGGCATGGGGGAAATCATCCATGCAGCCAACCGGGGGGAAAAATTCACCACCATATTCATCAACAACGCCATATACGGCATGACCGGCGGCCAGATGGCGCCGACCACCATGCCGGGCCAGCGGGCTTCCACCGCTCCGGCCGGAAGGGACACCGGAGCCACGGGAATGCCCATTAAAATGGCCAACCTTCTGTCCGCCCTGATGACGCCCGCCTATATCACCCGGCAGGCGCTTTTGTCCCCGAAACATATCAACCGGGCCAAAAAGGCGGTGAAAAAGGCGTTTGAATACCAGATGAACAACACCTGCTTCAGCTTTGTGGAGCTTGTCAGCACCTGTCCGACCAACTGGGGAATGACTCCCAAGGATTCGTTGAAATGGGCTCAAGACACACTGATTCCGTACTATGAACTCGGGGAATTCAAAACACCTGAACCCGAAGAAGACCAGTAGACAACCATTTGGAGATATCTATGCAGAAAGAAGTACAATTTGCAGGTTTCGGCGGCCAGGGAATATTGCTTTCCGCAAAACTGCTCGCCTACGCGGCAATGAAACAGGACTACAATGTGGCGTGGATTCCGTCTTACGGACCGGAGATGCGGGGCGGCACAGCCTACTGTACCGTTGTGATCAGCGACCGGCTCATCGGATCGCCCATCATCAAGACCCCTGCCCATCTCGTGGCAATGAACCGTCCCTCCCTTGAAAAATTCGCTCCCACTGTTCAGCCCGGGGGAATTATTCTGATCAACAGCTCCTTAATCCCGGTCCGCTCCGGCCGTGACGATATCACGGAACTCGTTTTTCCGGTGAACGATGTGGCCATCGAGGCCGGCACCGTCAAAAGCGCCAACATCGTTGCGCTCAGTGCATTTGCCGCAAAGAGCGGCCTTGTGGACCTTGAAATCCTGAAAGAGTGCATTAAAGAGGAGTTTGCGAGCAAAAGCAAGGTCATCCCCATCAACATGGACGCATTTGACAGAGGCGTAAAGATGGCGCAGGAATAGTTCATCCAACCATACAAGGAGAAAGGATACCACCATGATTCGGATTGAAATTTCCCTGTTTCTCAAGAACGTACCCGGCGAACTCGGAAGACTTGCTTCTCTTTTCGGGGATACCGGGGTCAACATAGACGCGATTTCGATTCAGGATGCATCCGCTTACGTGAGAAACCTTTTCGAGGCCAGGGGCAAAAGCCTGAAACGGCTTGCCTCTTCCGCCAGTTACAATTCCGTGAAAAAGGATTCCGCGGATTTCGCCCTGATCCGCATGCTGGTGAACGATGCGGACAAGGCGGTGGGCCTGTTGAAAAAGAACAAATACATCTTTGACACCAAGGAAGTGGCCACCACGGAAATTGAAAACGAGCCGGGGAAACTTGCCGAAATCACCACAAAGTTCGGCGAGGAAGGCATCAATATCAATTACGTGTACGGGTCCGTCTCCCCTTCCGGCGGGAAATGCCTGTTCGTGTTCTGCCCCGAAGACGTGGAGCTTGCCGGCAGGATATTCGAAGAATAGATGGAGAAAGTTCGTTCCTTTTGCCGGAAGCCGGGAAGAGGTTTCCCCTGCACTGCTGTGTTCCTGATCCTTGTTCTTTTCCAGGGATGCGCAGGCATAACAGGAAAGCCTGCGCCTTCCATGCCCGACCCCCCGGAACACTACATGAAACCGGCAGGAAACGGTATGGAGATCGGAAAGTGGTGGCAGGACTTTGAAAGTGCCGAACTCAACCGGCTGGTGGCGTCTGCGCTGGAAGACAATTTTTCCCTCAAAACCGCACATGCGCGTCTCCAAAAGGCAAAAGCCGCCACCCGAAAGGCGGAGGCTGATTTTCTTCCGTCCCTTACCGCAGAGGCAGATGCCTCCCATCAGAAGAATCATACCCGGAAAGAGTCGGTGGAAACCGAATCCGTATCCCCGTCGCTTGCCGCATCCTATGAAATCGATCTTTGGAACCGTATCGATTCAAAGGTCAAGGCGCTGGACCTGAGTCAAAAAGCCGCCCGGAAAGATCTGGAAGCGGCCGCCGTGACCGTGGCCGCGGAAATCTGTAATGCCTGGATCGATCTTGTGGCGGCCCGCGAAAGGCTGGCCCTTTCCGAAACCATTGAACGGCAGAGCGAACGACAGCTTGACGTGCTCAAGGAACGGTACAAAAACGGCATTGCAAAGGGATCGGACGTGTTTGACCAGAAAAAGGCCCTTGAAGGAGTACGCTCAGATATGGTTTCCCTGAAGGCGGAAATCGCCTCGCTGGAAAACCGGCTCGTTTTTCTGACGGCAAGTTCCTACCCCGAAGAACTCCAGCTTTCCGAAACTTCCCTGCCTGACCTCCCCCCTGCTCCGGACACGGGAATTCCGGCGGACCTTCTCGGGCGAAGACCGGACATTAAAGCGGCCGGCCTCCGCCTTGCCGCATCAATCGAGGAACTGGAAGCCGCCGGCAGAGAATGGCTGCCGAAACTTTCCATTTCTTCAAGCCTTTCCTTTCAGTCGGACGAATTTTCCATCCACTGGCAGGACTGGCTGTTCAACCTGGCCGCCAACCTCACCGCTCCGGTGTTTCAGGGAGGCCGGATCCGCCAGGAAATCCTCCGCTCAGAGGCCGCCCGGAATGAAGCCCTTCACGACTATACAGGATCAGTGTTTGAAGCGGTGAAAGAGGTCAGAGAGGCACTGATCCGGGAAAAACACCAGAAGCAGGTCACCGCGCTATACCAAAAACGCCTGAAAGCCTCCCGGGCCGCCGTATTTTTCTCCGACCTTGAGTACCGGAACACGAGCGCGGATTATGTATCATTCATCGAACGGTGGATCTCCCTGAAAAATCTCGAAAAATCATTGATCGTTGACAAATCAAAAGTTTTCAAATACAGGATATCCTTGTACAGGGCAATGGGAAACACCTGGACGGAAGATTTCGCAACCGCAACCACTTCAGGAAGTGACAATGACCAATAAGTCGGCAAAGACAATCCGGGTCATTTTCAAAACCCTTCTCTTTTTTGCTTTGATTGCCCTGGGTGCGGCTTTGTTTTTTCATTTCGTCCAGAACCGGCCCGAAGTCAAAAAACAGCGGCAAAGGGATGTGAAGCAAGTCTATGTGGAAACCCGGCCGATTGAAAAAACCGACGCGACTCTGACGGTGGATGCCATGGGGACCGTATCCCCGAAAAGGGAAATCACCCTGAAACCTTCGGTATCCGGAACCGTCACCCGGGTCGGCAAACATTTTCACCCGGGCGGCATCGTCCGGGAAGGGGACCTTCTTGTCACCATCGAGGAAACCGATTACCGGATCGCCGTCAAAAAGGCCGAAAGCGCCCTTCAACAGGCAAAAGCGGATCTCGAACAGGAACGCGGGCAGCAGGAAAGCGCCAGAAAGGAACTTCAATACTATGAGAAATCCGGCATGGACCGGGTGACAGACAAAGCGCTCGTATTGAGAAAGCCGCAGCTGAAAAAAGCCCAAGCCCGGGTGTCTGCCGCGGAAGCCGACCTTGAGCAGGCGAAAGTCAATCTTTCCAGAACCCGGATCAAAGCGCCGTTCAACGCAATCATCACGAAAACCTCTGTCAACCGTGGATCTTATGTCTCCTCCCAGCAGGATCTTGCCGTTCTGCACGGCACGGACACCTACTGGATTAAGGCGTCCATGCCCCCGGACAAGCTGGATGCATTGGAACGACTTGGCAGTGGACCGGCCAAAGCGGTGATCACCTCCCAGACCCGCAATTATCAGTGGACGGGAAGAGTCAAAGGCCCCACCGGGAGAACCCTTGAAAAGTCCCGGATGGCCGAGATCCTGGTGGAGGTGGACGATCCCCTGGGCCTTGAAACAGACGCTCCCGCCCTGCTCTCCGACGAGTATGTCAGCCTTGAACTCCTTGCGGCCGAGCGCAGGGATGTCATTGCCGTGGCAAGGAAACACGTCCGGGACAACCACACGGTATGGATACTCAAAGACGGACGTCTTGACATCCGGCGGATCGACCCGTTCTGGAAAAATACGGAAACCGTCCTGGTGGACAAAGGACTTTCCGTCGGGGAACACCTGATCACATCCGACCTTTCCATCCCGGTACAAGGCATGCCGCTCAAACGCAAACCATCCGGAGACGGCGGCCTTTCCGCCCCCATTTTCCCTGAGAACCGGAAACCGGAAACGCAAAAGGATGAGTGAACCCCGGTACAAAGGTCCGCTTTCCTGGATGGCCGGAAATTCAGTGGCCGCCAATGTGCTCATGCTGATCCTGCTGGTCGGCGGATTGATCTCAGCGCTGAATATCAGGCAGGAAGTGTTCCCGGAATTTTCAACCGATACCGTATCCATTTCGGTTTCCTACCCCGGTGCAAGCCCGGAGGAAATTGAAAAAGGGGTTATCCTGCCTGTTGAAGAAGCCGTGGAAGGTCTGGAAGGGATCGACAGCATCCGTTCCACTGCATCGGAAGGATTCGGTACCGTACGGGTGGAAGCCCTGGAATCCACGGATATCGTCCGGCTCTGGCAGGAAATCGAAACCGAGGTCAACCGGATCGACACCTTTCCCGATGATGCGGAAGAACCGAAAGCGAAAATTCTGGACCGGAAAAGGCAGGTGGTCAACTATGTACTGTACGGGTCGGATGATGAAACGATTCTCACGGACACGGCCGAACGGATCAAGGATGCGTTCCTGGAATCCGAACACATCACCCAGGTGGGCTTTTCCGGGGTCAACCAGCGGGAAGTGCGAATCGAAATCCCCAGGGAGAACCTCAGGAAATACGGCCTGACCCTTGAATCCGTGGCTTCGGAAATCCGCAGCGCCTCCACTGATGTGGGGGCAGGGAATCTTGAAACAGCGGGCGGGGACATCCTGGTGCGGGTCAAGGATCTCAAGGAAAAGGCGGATCAATACCGGAATCTTGCCGTGATCACCGAAACCGGCGGCGGCCGGGTGACCCTGGGCGAATTGGGCACCGTGTCAGAAGGGTTCGAGGACAGCGGGGCCAAAGCCTCGTTCAACGGCGAGAAATCGTTGATGATCGACATCTACCGGGTGGGGAACCAGACCCCGGGCCAGGTGGCAAAAGCGGCAAAAGAAACCGTCCGGCGTCTCAACAGTGAACTTCCGGGCAGCCTGGAGCTCTCCGTGGTCCGGGACCGATCCGACATCTTCGGCCAACGGGCCGGCCTCCTTGTGAAAAACGCTTACCTGGGCCTTGCCCTGGTATTTATTCTTCTGGCCGTGTTCCTTGAAATCCGGCTCGCCTTCTGGGTGAGCCTCGGCATTCCGATCTCGTTTCTCGGCGCGTTTCTGATCTTTCCGTTCACCGGTTTTACCATCAATATGATCACCATGTTCGCGTTCATCGTCACGTTGGGAATCGTGGTGGATGATGCCGTCGTGGTGGGAGAAAATGTATACTTCAACCGGCGCAGAGGCCTTTCTTTTTTTGAATCCGCAGTGGTCGGCACCAGAGAGGTGGCCATGCCGGTAACCTTCAGCGTGATCACCAATATTGTGGCTTTCCTGCCGCTGTTTTTCGTGCCCGGTGTCATGGGCAAAATCTTTACATTCATACCCGTGGTGGTGACCTGCGTCTTTTTCATCTCTCTTGTGGAAAGCCTTTTTATCCTGCCTGCCCATCTCGCCCACCAGGAAAGGCCCAAAAGAAAAGGGGTCCTCTCGTTTCTGATCCGGCTCCAGGAAAAATTCAGCCTCAAATTCGAATCCTTTGTCTCCCGTGTCTACGGCCCGTTTGTCCGGTTCGCCCTGAACAACCGGTACACGGTCATCGCCCTGTCCATTGCCTTGTTGATGACTGCGGCCGGATATGTCAAATCCGGCCGGATGGGCATGACATTGTTTCCGTCGGTGGAGTCGGACTATGCCTATGCAAGCGCCGTACTTCCTGTGGGATCATCGGACGAACGCGTGCAGAGGGTGGAGACGGTTTTAACCGAATCCGCCCGCCGGGTGATCAATGAAAACGGAGGAGAGAATCTTTCCAGGGGCATTTTTTCCCTTGTCACGGACAACGAGATCAGCATGCGGGTATTTCTTACCCCGGCCGGAGAAAGGCCGTTGAGCACCACGAAATTTTCCGGACTGTGGCGGAGAGCTTCAGGGACCATTCCGGGCCTTGAATCGATTTCATTCGAATCCGACCGCGGCGGGCCGGGAGCCGGTAAAGGCCTCACCGTACGGCTGAGCCACCCGGACAAGGATGTGCTGGAAAAAGCGGGAATGGAACTTGCCGACCAGCTGGCCGGATATGACGGGGTATCGGACGTGGATGACGGGTCGGCCAAGGGAAAAAGACAGATCGATCTTTCGATCCTGCCTGCGGGAAAACGCATGGGGCTGACATCCCGGGAAATCGGCAGACAAGTCAGAAATGCCCTGTACGGGGTCGAGGCCCTGTCTTTTCTGCGCAGGAGTAATGAAATCGAGGTTGTTGTCAGCCTGCCCCAAGAGGAACGGCGCCACGAGGCCACCCTGGAAAACCTTGTGCTCAACGCCCCTGAGGGAGAAATCCTGCTGAGAGACGCAGCCTCCATCGCGTACTCCAGGGCTTTCACCTCCATCAACAGAGAAGAAGGCAGGCGGGTGGTGTCGGTGACAGCCAATGTAACGCCGAGGCCCAAAGCGGAGATGGTCATGAACCAGCTGAGGCAAACCCTCCTGCCGGAACTTACCCGGATATACCCTTCTCTCACCTTCAGCTTCGAGGGCCGCCAGGCCGAAATCCGGGACAGTGTGGCAAGCCTTGTCAAAGGGCTCGGATTCGCCCTTCTGGTGATTTATGCACTGCTGTCGATTCCGTTTCGAAGCTATTTTCAGCCGCTGATCATCATGTGCGCCATTCCCTTCGGCATCATCGGGGCCATGGCCGGCCACCTGATCATGGGATATTCCCTGAGCGTGATGAGCCTTTTCGGAGTCGTGGCGCTATCCGGGGTGGTGGTAAACGATTCTCTGGTCCTGATCAACCTGACCAACACGAAAGTCCGGAAGGGGGAGCCGACCATACAGGCGGTCCGGTATGCAGCCATGCAGCGGTTCCGGCCGATCCTGCTCACCACGCTCACCACGTTCGGCGGCCTTATGCCGATGATTCTGGAAACCTCCAGGCAGGCAAGATTTCTGATTCCGATGGCCATTTCCCTTGGTTTCGGCATTGTATTCGCCACATTCATCACCCTTGTGATGGTGCCCTGCTTTTACCTTTTGCTCGAGGATGT
>CAYFVA010000043.1:0-13003 GCA_964346265.1 uncultured Desulfobacterales bacterium | reverse complement strand
AACTATTCCAGTGCAAGTGATGACATCAAACCGCACCTCGATGAGATCAAATCAAAGGAGCGGGGGACCATAAGTGTGGACAAACGGACCAATATGATCATCATGACCGACACCCGGGAGAGGATCGAACAGGCCAAAGAAATCATCTTCAGGCTGGACAAAGTCACACCCCAGATCATGATCAAGGCAAAAGTCGTGGAAGCCACAAAGGATTTTGAAAGAGATCTCGGGATCGCATGGAACATTGGGACGGATTCTGACAGCGGAGAAACAAAAGGGGATGTATACAGCTCCACGCTGGGACACGGATATACCTGGGATATGGCAGTCAATTATCCGGCAGCCGCCACGTCAAACCTGCTGAATTTCACTCTTGACCGGATTGCCGGGTCTGATCTGGTCCTTGACGCCACCCTTTCCGCTGCGGAGACAAAAGGGGATATAAAAATCATTTCCGCACCCAAGATCCTGACCCTGGACAACAAACCCGCGCTCATCAAACAGGGGCTTGAGTATCCGTATCTCGAACGTGATGATACGGGTGGATCTTCCGTTGAATTCAAGGACATTGATCTGCTGCTGGAAGTTACCCCGCATGTAACACCGGATGACCGGATTTCCATGAAACTGCATCTGACCAAAAATGATGTGAATACCATTGTCAACGGAGTGCCGTCTCTTTCCACCAACGAAGCGGAAACCGAGCTTCTGGTCAACAACAACGACACGGTTGTCATCGGAGGTGTTGTTAAAAATACCATTACGGAAACAAAAACAGGAATCCCCTACCTTTCGGAAATCCCGATTCTGGGTGCAGCCTTCCGGCGAGACCAGAAAGGGGAAGACAAACAGGAACTGTTAATTTTTCTGACCCCCTCCATCGTACAGCTTGAGCAGAAGCGGGAGTAGAAAAAATAGTCACATATCCCATCCGGAGTACCGGTAAAACCAACCGGTACTCCGGACAAATCACTGCTCCTCCATCAACTTCATTTTTGGCTGAAACAATTCAAACACTTTACCCCTGGGCAACACTTTTCCCGATGTCGGGTAAACTTTTTACGCCGAAGTAGTACTACAGGATGTTAGAGGCGTTTTCTGCGTCTTTCAGGTATGGCCGTTATTCAAGTTGTTTCAGTCTCAACTCAGCCTCTTCTGCTATACTGGAATATTCCGGCGCGATATTGAGTACCTGATGCCATGAACGCCGGGCTTTGTCATATTCGTAAACCGTTTCATAGGCTTTGGCAAGATCCGAATGGAGCACCGAATACCCGGGGAGTTTCTGAATTTTCTTTTCAAGGAAGGAAACCGCCTTCTCCGGCTGTTGTAACGAAAGCCATGCCCTGGCTTTACCGTGAATGGCCTGGACAAATTCCGGGTTTGTATCCAGGGCTCGTGAAAAAAATTTCAACGCCCGATTGTATTCATTCTTTCCCACATACGCCCATCCCATATTTGAAAAGGCATAATGGGGCTTTGCATACAGCATATTGTCAGCGACCTTTTGAAAATATTCGATTGCCTTGTCATATTTCTCCTGCCTCAGATATGCCGTACCGAGACTGTTAACAGCCGCCACATAATCCGGATTTAACTCCATAGCTTTCTTGAAGTGTTTTTCAGCGAGCTTGTATTTGTCTTTCCCCATATAAGCAAGACCCAGATTATGCTGGAGATAGGGATCTTCAGGATCTCGTTTTTCCGCTTCCAGAAATTTTTTCAAAGCCTGAGTAAAATTGCCCCGCCGGAGATAGGCTTCTCCCTCTTTCTGGATTGCCTGTGCAATCTTTTCATCCTGTGGGGATACCGTATTATGGGCGGAACACGAACTCAATGCCAGAACCGCAGCCAAACCAATGAGTATATATTTCATTTCGCCTCCTTGTCCTTATCGGAAAAAGCAGTATTGATAATTTCAATTTCCCTGCTTTCCATGAACTCCTTGACCTCATCACTCAAATCCTGCCCTGTCACGAAAATCTCCGGATCCGTATCAGAGACGTACAACCCTTTTGCCCGCGTCAGCCGTTTTTTCTTTTCAAATGTGGGATTCCGGGTTACAGAAAGGTCAAGAGCGTTGAACAGGATGAACGCGGCATCCATTTTATTCTCTTCCGGTTTGATGGAAATCACCCTGTACCCCTGGGCCTCTAAAATATCAAATGCGTTTCCGTAGATGTTCCCGAAATCCATCAAAAGATCAGGTGCGTTTTCCCTTGAAACCCGTGCCAGTGTTACATCAATCTCAACCGCGTCGTAAGAGAATGAAATGTCGGCGTCCATTTGTACATCAACCCCGATACAAGTCAACAAACGCTCAACAAATGCTTCATTGGTTTCCGGTATTTTTTTGATCACCGAATCCGAATCGTTCTTTCCGCTCAAAATTTCCGAAATTTTCCTGACTTTGAGATTGTTCCAATGGGTCCGCATCCGTTTTACCAGGGCGTCTTCTTTTCTGTCGTCCGGCAAAAGCAGAATCCGGTTGCCGTTTTTCAGGGTCATCAGGGGGGTGGACGAAAGATCGAGCCGGTCGCCTGCATTCTCCCCGGAAGGGAACCGGTATTCTCCCCGGGTCATTAGCGTTCCTTCAATAAGAGAGGCATACCGTTTCAACTGTGACAGCTTCCGGGCGTCGAGTGTTTCCTGTTTCTTTTTCCTGGTGGCGGGTCGCTTTGTTTTCACCTCTTCCGCAGATGGTTCTTCTTTCCCTGCCGACTTTTCAAAAAACTGCTCAAACCAGGGTTCCGAACGAATGTCAGGATCGGGCAGATAAATGGTCGACCCCTTGTAGATCATGTTGATATTTTTGATGCCGGGATTCGCCATTTTAAAGGCCTTCATCCCCTCCTCCGTCATGGAGCCGTCCTCTTTTAAAAACGTCTTGTCGATCAACTTGGATATGGATTCACCAGCTTGAACTTTATGCGCTGATACGTATTTTTTTACTGCATCCGGGACCTTCTCGTATTCCAGAAGAGGTACTTTAACAATCCCCTGGCCGGTTTCCCGGTATTCATCCTTTTTGACCTTTTTCAGGGGAATCATAATATGTTCCCCCGGTTCAATCAAGTCGATATTGTTGATATCCGGGTTAATCCGGCTGAAAAAATCCAGAAAACGGGGAAAATTTTCCTCTGAAATCATTCCCTTTTTCCGGAAAATCTTGTACAGCCAGTCATCCTTTTTCACGGTATACGGCTCACAGATGACAGTGGCATCATCCAGCTTGAAAACTTTGTACTTTTTGTACGAGGTTTTGATCATTTTTTCCGATGCGTCCGGACACCCGGAAAAAAAGAGCGGTTCAGCAGCAATGCATAAAACGCTTACACAAACGATCCCATACAAAAGTCTTCGCATCATTGACTCTCTGTCAACTCCATTTTTTCAGCGATACGGGCGGAGATATCCTCCAAAAAAACCCGGAACCGGTCTTTTGACAACCGTTCCGCCTGGGACGGCACGCAGGTTTGATCCTCCGGCATGATCAGTTGCGGTGAATTGACAAGTGCGGGGTCGGGTACGATACCGTATTCTTCGGAAAAACCTTTGTTAAAATACTGGTCCTGGAACCCGGAGAATTTCAGCGTATGGGCGGTGGAATCCACGATCGCGGTTTCATGTTGCGCCACCAGACCCTCTTCTACGGCCTTCACGAGCCCGGCGAGACATTCACCGCCCTGGGTACATGCAATATGACCGTTCCGGTTGGCCTCAAGCTGCCAGTCCATAATGGACTGCTCAGTAACCCGGGTCATGAAAACCCGTTCCCTACCTGCTGCTGCATTGTACTGGTCCACCAGATTGACAACCCGGGGCATGGATACCGGATTGCCGATCATGGCGGCCTGTGCCACACTCGGCTGTACCGTTACCGGAACAAATTCTCTCTTGTCTTTTTCCTTCTCATAGTATCTGTATACCGGATCCGCATGCGCGGACTGTACCCCGAGAATTTTCGGCAGGGTATCAATAACCCCTGTACGGTAAAATTTTAAAAAGCCGTTCATCACCGCTGAAATATTGCCTGCATTGCCGATCGGGACCACCACCACTTTGTCTGCCATTTCATAGTCAAAATCCTGGGCGATTTCATATGAACAGGACTCCTGGCCGAGGATCCGCCACGGATTCTTTGAATTCAGCAGAACCACACGATAGCGTGTGGACAGATGTTCCACCACCTTCATGCAGTCGTCAAAAACTCCCGGGATTTCAAACACATGCGCACCGCTGCCCAACGGCTGGGACAACTGTTGCGGAGTCACCTTCCCATGGGGCAGCAGCACGGCGGACTTGATCGAAGGCTGGAGGTAAGAGGCGTACAAAGCAGCGGCAGCGGAAGTGTCTCCGGTTGATGCGCATACGGCAATGATCTTCTCGCCGGGATTCTGATCGATCATCTGCTTGACCCTGGAAAGGGCGCTGGCCATCCCCCGGTCCTTAAACGAAGCACTGGGATTCTGACCGTCATTTTTGTAATAGAACCGCACGCCCACCTTCTGTTGAAGCAGCCGATTCGCCTCCACAACCGGAGTGTTTCCCTCTCCCAGGTACACGATCGATTCTTCAGGCAAAGCAGGCCCTACAAACTCATGAAACCGGTATATGCCTTTGAAAGCAGGCCTTTTCAACACTTTCCTGAAATCGAAAATCTTCCGCCAGGTTTTTCCCGGTATTTCCGTAAGTCTTTCAAAGTGCCTGTCATGAATCATCAGCACCTGGCCGCAATCAGGGCATACATACAAAAACGTTTCCGCGGAATAGGTCCGTTCACATCCGAGGCATTTGTAAAACAGCTCCCCTTTTGTCCGGGGGATCAGGTACGACCGTATATCTTCCGGGAAATCATCCAGCTTCATGGTGAATTGTTTTGTCTCCTCCCATGTATGGTTGCAGCGCATCCGGAATTGTAACACACCCGTCTTCTTGTTGAAAGTTTTCCAGTATGGCGGCGAAGGTTCTGCCCACGGCGAGTCCGGAACCGTTCAGCGTATGGGCGAACTCCGGCTTTTTCCGGTCCTTTCTTTTGAACCTGATCCCGGCCCTCCTGGCCTGGAAGCTTTCACAATTGCTGCAGGAGGAAATTTCCCTGTATTTGTTCTGTCCGGGCATCCATACTTCGATGTCATACGTTTTGGCTGCGGAAAATCCAATATCCCCTGTACACAGGGTCACCACCCTGTACGGCAGTTCAAGCCGCTTGAGTATTTCCTCCGCATTTGCCAGAAGAGACTCGAGTTCTTCGTATGAAGTTTCCGGGGTGGTATACTTGACCAGTTCCACTTTATTGAACTGGTGCTGGCGTATGAGGCCCTTTGTATCTTTTCCGTACGATCCCGCCTCTGACCTGAAACAGGGGGTATAAGCGGTGAACTTGATCGGAAGGTCCTGTTGCTGAAGGGTTTCATTCGCATAAATATTGGCCATGGGCACCTCGGAAGTGGGGATCATGTAGTAATCCCAGCCTTCCAGTTTAAACAGGTCCTCCTTGAATTTCGGGAGCTGTCCGGTGCCGGTGAGACTTGCGGTGTTCACAATAAAAGGGGGCAGTGTCTCCGTATACCCGTGCTCTTTCACATGGATATCGATCATGAAACTGATCAATGCGCGCTCCATTTGCGCCCCCTGTCCCATATAGAGAGGGAACCTTGCGCCGGCGATTTTGGACGCGCGATGAAAATCGAGGATCCCCAGCGCCTCTCCTATTTCCCAGTGGGATTTGGCATCATAATCAAACTCCGGAATCGTCCCGACCTCCTTGACAAGGGAATTGTCATCTTCATCCCTTCCTGTCGGGACATCCGGATGGGGAATATTCGGCAGCGAAATCATGAAATCATAAATCCTGTCCTCGATATCGGACAGCCCCTTGTCAAGCTCCTTTATCCTGGCGGACAATTCTTTCATTTCGTTGATTACCTGCTGTGTATCCTCCCCTGCCTTTTTCATCCGCGCTATTTCTTCGGAGGCTGAGTTTCTCTCATTCCTCATTTTTTCGATTTTCTGAAGAATCCCGCGCCGCTTTTTCTCATCTTCTGAAAAGGATTTGAAATCCGCATCAGCGCCCCGCCTGGAAACCGCGTGTTCCACATTTTCCAAATTTTCTCTTACAAACTTTATATCCAGCATATCCGCTCAAACCTGTTTTAAATGGACCAATTATTGCTACACACCTGATATCAGGCATGTAAAAGACTTTTTGTCAATTATGGTCAAATACCATGATGCCATGAAACAGTCAATAATTATTGCGTATTGACAATTCGTCAATTTTGTATCATATTAAGTAAAAATTATGTATCTTGAGGAAAGAGTTATGAATGAGATAAAAGGCCCGGAAGATGCCATTTTAAACAAAATTGCGGATGTGATTGCTCATTTTTCTCGAGAAGAGCAGATTGAAAAACAAAAGACCATTGAAAACAAACTCTTTGAGTTTGCCAACTTTATAGAGGCCGAAAGAGTATTTTTATACACCGGTAAGTACGGTGAAATCCATGCCGAACATATTATCGAACAGGCCCTCAATCTTGAAAAATCAGTAGTACTGCCTGTATTCACGGAACTGAAAAACTCGGTCAGCCTGTATCGCATAAACGAGTTCCCTTCAGATCTCGTGGAAAATGATGCAGGCGTTCTCGAACCCGTGCCCCGAAAGTGCAAAATAGCAAAACCGGAAGAGATCGATGTGGCAGTGATTCCCGGACTTGTTTTCGACGACAAAGGCGGCCGGATCGGTTTCGGGGACGGATGGTACAAAAAACTAATCACCCAGCTTCCTGAAACCTGCAGAAAAATCTCTCTTGCCTTTGAAGAACAGGTCGTGGATCAGGTACAAATGGATTCAAGAAAACATTCCGTGGACATCATTATAACGGACAAGCGCATCATTTATAAAATCTGACGGATCTTTGATCAAGCAGAGCAATCACCCCGCGCCGAGCAGGGACCCGGCCTGACTGCCACAGACAGGCCGGCCCTTTGAAATGCGAAGGCATACACGCCGAAAACACGTCGGTATTTTCATTGCCCCGGGGTACCGGATGTGAAACGTTCGGTTTGAAATTGCCAATTATACCCGGCACCGCAGAGCCATCCCGTACAACCCAACAGGAGATATCCGGACTTGGGGATCAGGCCCGTTCTATTTCCTTGACTGAAACACGGAATCCTGCTAATAGAAATACCATGAAAGAAGAGCCGAAAAAATATGAACAATGGCGGCATCGGATGGTGGAAAACCAGATCGTCTCCAGGGGAGTCACTGACCCCAACGTGATCCGCGCCATGAAGAATGTTCCCAGACACCTCTTTGTCAGTGAAGCTTTGACGGAAAGTGCTTATGGAGATTTCCCCCTTCCCATCGGAGAAGGCCAGACCATATCCCAGCCGTACATCATTGCCGAAATGACCAGTGCCCTTGATCTTACCGGTGATGAAAGGGTGCTTGAGATCGGAACCGGATGCGGATACCAGGCCGCCATTTTAGCGGAGATGGTGTACCGCGTCTATACAATCGAAAGAAACAATACCCTGTATCTTAATGCCAGGCGCCTGTTTGACAGATTCAAATACTACAACGTCGTATCCAAATACTCGGACGGCACACAAGGATGGGCTGAAGAAAGTCCGTTTGATGCCATTATCGTCACAGCCGGCGGTGAATGTATTCCACAGCCGCTCATTGACCAGCTTGCGACCGGGGGCCGTCTTGTCATGCCGGTCGGGGGGAATTTCAGTCAGGATCTTCTGAAAGTAAAAAAAGGCGATCAGGGGCTGACCACCACCAACTTAGGCGGATGCAGATTCGTCAAACTCATCGGTCAGTACGGGTGGAGGGAATAACCCTTGCTGCAAAGATTTTATTGCCGAAAATCACAGCCCGTCCATACCACGTCAGTGTTTCCATGGTCCCTCACAGGTCCCCGGGGCAAAGCCGCCGGTTTGAAACCACCAACCAGGGATCGCCGAATCTGTTGCTGTCACATGTTTCTTCTGATATAAGATATCCCACAATGCAATGGTATGATCCACCAAAAATAAGTGAATTTTTCAGAAGAGCTTTTTCTGTTCTGAATGTATCCGTGCTTGTCATCACCTGTATTTTTGTGGCCATGGAATTCAGATATAACTGGTGTGAAAGCCTTATCGGCCGTTATCTTGCCACCACCAACCAGAACCGGCCTGAAACCGGTGCCATATGGAAAACAGGGGAGATGGCCTCAAATGCCAAAAATCACCTCAAGGATATTGTCTCCAAACAGAACGCCACCCGTCAGCATGTACAAAAATCCAAATCATTCATGGAAATCGCAAAAGGATTGATGCCCGGAGAGTGGATCAATCTTGAAAAAGAACATTTCAAAAATCTTTACATTGAACTGTCCGACCCCTTTGCAGAAAAAATTCTCAACCCGGTTGAAATGATCTGGCTTATCAACGGTCCGGATCTGGACAGAATTTTCATAGAAGGAGAACAAAACGGTATTCGGATTTATTTTCTTGATGCGGCCAATAAAGTAATGAAGCGGATTTTTCTTGATATGGAACTTCTGGATCAGTTTGAAAAAAAGAGCCTTTCCAGGGAAGCGTCCCTTGAAGACTTCAAAGGATTTCAAGGCCGTATTTACAAAGCTTCTTCCTTTTTCCGGGCCGTCCTGGATCTTTCCCCGGATATGAGGGGTGATCTGATCAGCGACCCGTCTCTTCTCCTTCAGGAAAAGGGACACCTTCTCCGGGCCGGCATCTGGAACGAGGCCAAAGAAGGATATATCCGGCTCGGGTTTGAATTCGTCCATGAATCCGTGCACAAGGTGGTATTTGTCAAAGGAAGGGAATGGGCGGTCTGGCAGTTGAGCATCAACCTCAAGGATAAAAACCGATGAAAACGCCGTCTGCAACAGTCAAAACCATACAGTTTCTGTTTTACTCAACCCTGCTTGCTGCCGGCCTTTTCTTTCTGGGCTTGACCGTCTTTATCATCATTGCGGCAAACGATCTTCCCAAACTTCCGCAACCTTTAAGCCGGATCATTGAAACCCCGCAGACCCGGATTTACGCCGCTTCCGGCCAGAGGCTGGTAACGCTGGGGGAAAGGGACTCCGTTCCGCTTTCCATGGTTTCCAAGGATTTTATCAATGCGATCCTTGCGGTCGAAGATCATCGATTCTACGAACACCACGGCATCAACAAGCTGAGAACCCTGAAAGCACTTTATATCACTTTGTTCGAACCCGGCGAAATACAGGGCGCCTCCACTATCACCCAGCAGCTTGCCAAAAATCTGTTTTTCAGCTTTAAAAAGTCCTACATGCGCAAATTAAAAGAACTTCTGGTGTCCTTTCAAATCGAAACCACCAACACCAAGTCTGAAATTCTTCACGCCTATATCAACCAGATCCATTTCGGAGCAGGAGCCCAGGGCATTGAAAAGGCCGCCCGGACATTTTTCGGCAAAAGTGCCGCAGACCTCAATCTTTCAGAGGCCTCACTTCTTGCCGGACTGCCGAAGTCCCCAACCGCATACAATCCATTCAGGCACTATGAAAAAGCCCTGCAAAGACAAAAAACCGTTCTCAACCGGATGCTGCAAGTGGGATTTATTAATGAACAGGAACGTAAAGCCGCTCTTGACAAAAATCCGAAACTTTCTGCCACCCGCACCGATTCCCGGACCGGCAGTTATTTTCTGGATGCCGTGATCCAAAAACTGGTGCGAAAATACGGGGAAGACGTTGTATACCACGGCGGCATAAAAGTATACACCACAATAGACAAACAGCTCCAGGAGCATGCGGTGAGCTCTGTCAAAAAGGGGCTTGCACGCCTGGACAAACAGATGGGACTGAAAGCCGATGACTCCCCCAAACCCCAGGGCGCGCTTGTATCCGTTGACACGGACACCGGAGCCGTCAAGGCCCTGGTGGGCGGCAGAGACTATTTTGAAAGCGAATTCAACAGGGCCGTTCACAACTACCGGCAGCCGGGATCCGGTTTCAAGCCGTTCCTTTACTATACCGCATTTGACAAACTTGATCTTCATCCGGCAAGCGTGGTAACGGACAAGCCTGTCACTCTTCCGGTGACAGGAGCACAGGACTGGCAGCCCCGCAACTTTTCCCGGATACACAGGGGCGATATCATCCTGAAAAAAGCAATGACCAAAAGTGTCAATACCGTGGCGGCAGAACTGGTCAAACAAACCGGCCCCGGCCCGGTCATTGAAACCGCCCGTTTATGCGGCATCGAAAGTCCGCTGGAAGAGGTGTACTCGGTGGCTCTCGGGACTTCCCCGGTCTCCCCCCTGGAAATGGCCGCAGCTTTTTCCACATTCGCCAAAGAAGGTGTCCGGCATGACCCCTTCATGATCTGGCGGATCGAAGATCCCTTTGGAAGCGTGCTGGAAGAGCATATCGTCCGGGAAAAGCAGGTACTTGATCCTGAAACAACTTACCAGGTGGTGGACATGATGCAATCCGTCATTGACAGAGGATCCGGTTCCGCTGTCCGGCGCCTCGGGTTTGACCGGCCCGCCGCCGGAAAAACCGGAACCACGGACAATTTCAATGACGCCTGGTTCACCGGTTTCACCCCGAGCCTGAGCACTTGTGTATGGACCGGTTTTGACAAAAGAAAAATCATGCGGACCAAAGACGGCGTCGGTATCACCGGCGGCAGAGCCGCCGCACCGATCTGGGCGGATTTTATGTCCAATGCCCTTAAAGGCCAGCCCAAAAGAGAATTCACCATTCCCGAATCCATCCGATTTGTAGAAGTCGAGGCATCCACCGGCTGTCTGCCTTCCGGCGAAGAAGAAAAAAACGAGCTGTATGAAGTTGCACTCAAACAAAACCAGCAAATCTGTCAGGATGGAGGAGAAGAGGAAAATTGATACGGATTCTGCGGCATATCAGCGTTCGGATCTGGATTTCCTGTCTTGCGGGAATCCCGATTTCCTTTTTCCTGTTGCGGATTTTCAATGCATCCGCCTTTACGGTTCCCTATCCACCGGTGGTCGTTTCGATTCTTCTTGTTGCCCTGTTTTTTTTAACCGGTTTACTGATGCATCATACCGGGAAAAAACTAGTACTGGACCTGATCTCCCGCGCCCAGTCATGGGAAAGGGCCGGCATATTCCGAAAGGCGGAACAATATTACTTGAAGGCCTTACGGGTATACGACTCTTTTCTGCTGTCTCCGGTATTCCTGGAAAGAACGATTGGAAAAAAACTTGCCGGGGCGGTTTCCGGTTTTATCCTGTCTTCCGGTATTCACAATCCCCTGCTTGAACAATGCATCCCGAAATTCCTGAAGCTGGACCCCGCAGATGAGGATATTGCCCTTTTCTGGCTGAAACGGTCCGCCTCTTTGTTCTCATCCGATCCCGGCGCCGTGGATCAGCATCTCCTCACACGGATCGCAGAGAAACACAACGATAATATCAAGATTCTTCCCGTACTGACGGATCTTTTCCTCAAGTTTCAGCGCACCGATTTCACCGCCCGTAAAATTTACAAGGAAGCGTTGAAGCACACAAGAGAAAAATCAGCCCTCCAATCCCGTATCAACGAACTGCTTTCAGAAATGGAAGACCAGGCAGAAGAGCCTTCGGAAATAGACATCCGCATACCGGATGCCGAGACGGAAGGTCCTGCCTACCCGTCACGGAAAAAAAGAGCCTCCTTTCAGACCCGTTTTTCCTCTCTTGCCGGCCAAATTTCATCCTATGCCCTTTCTTTGGTCGCCCTTGGGGCAAAGATTGTGTCAAAGTCGTTCTTGCTTGCGGAAAAAGCCTTTTTGTATATCAAGTCAAGCGACAGGCTGATTCGGTATGCAAAATGCGTCCTTCTGGCAGCGGCCGTAGCCGGGGTGCTGGTGTTTGGCGTGAATACGGTTTTTCATCTTTTCAAGGCACAAGTGCCGGAAAAAACCGCTGAAAAGATTGAAAAACAGACGGTTTCCCAACCCTTCACCCTGCAGGTGGCAGCCTATCTGGATCCCGCGCATGCCAAAAATTATGTCCGGGAACTTAAGAAAAAAGGACTTGATGTATCATACAGCAAGTCCCAAGGCGGGGGAAAAACCTGGTATCTTGTCCGCATTTCCAGCTTTCCGGACAAAAAAAGTGCCGCCTCCTACGGAAAAAATCTGAAAAAAAAGGGCATTATAGACGACTATTTCGTGGACAACCTATAGAAAGTCCGTGCATCCGGCAGCCGGTCAGATTTTGACTACTTTATCAGCCAGCTGCATGGAGGTGACGATATCCAGCATGTTCGTCGTCTGTCCCACCTCCTTTTCCTGCATTACATCAAAAAAAGTCAGGCAGGTCCCGCACACGAATATATCCTTTCCGCTTTCCTCAATCTCTTTTAACGCGGAAATGACGTTTGAATCCTTCAAAGCGAGTTTCACTCCACTGTTGACGAAAACCAGACGCCACAGATCATCTCCCATTTCCCCGATCGTTTTGAGAAAATTGACCATAAGTGCGCTGCCGAGTTCATCATCTCCCTGCCCGAAAAATTGGGACGTGACCAGCACCATGGTCTTCACTTTTTCATCCGTGGATTCTTCCGGTACGGTTTCCCGGTTTTCTTTTTTCGCAGGTATTTTTTCCGGATATTCTCCGTTGAACTCACCGCTCACCCTTGAGAACGCATGCCCGGATTCCACGGACACGTCATACCCCTGGTACCCCAGAAAACGGCTGACATTTTCCACAGCCGCATCGTTGTCCACCAGAACACTTACACGGTTACGGTGTTCCGCCTCCAAAATTTTTTTGGTATTCAGCACCGGAGCCGGGCAATCCAATTTCCTGCAGTCGATTTCTTTATTCATACCATATCACTCGTTTGTTAAGGCCATCCAAAATATATACTTCCTCATTCTGTCCAAAAGGACATAACCGCTGTACTCATATAAATAAGTCTGCAGGGCCTGGAAAGTCAAATTGATATAACCGATGGAAAATGGAAAACGGATCGGAAAA
>CAYFVA010000042.1:0-13139 GCA_964346265.1 uncultured Desulfobacterales bacterium | reverse complement strand
GGTGAAAAGGCGGTCGAGCCTGAGAAAAGGCAGGCCTGCCGAATCGGTGACACCGACCAAACAGCAGAAGATTGTCACGGCAGCCATGCATTACCTCAAGAAAAAAGGATGGTATGATCTGCGGGTTCGGTTCGATGTGGTGGAAATTGTCAAAATGGACGGCGGAACTGAAATCCGCCTGATTGAAAACGCCTTCGGGGCACAGCTTCAATGACTGCACCGGGCGGATCGCAAGGGACCCTTTATGTGGTGGCCACTCCCCTGGGCCACTTGGAGGATATCACGTACCGAGCAGTGAGAATTCTTTCAGAGGTGGATCTGATCGCTGCGGAAGATACCCGCCGGACCGGCAAGCTTCTGGCCCGGTACGGAATCCGGAATGAACTTGTTTCGTGTAACGAGTACAATGAGGAGAAGCGAACCGGGTCTCTCATTGAAAAGATCTGTTCCGGAAAAACCGTTGCCCTTGTTTCGGATGCCGGTACACCGTGTGTTTCAGATCCTGGTTATGTGCTTGTCAAAGAGGCGGTGAGAGCCGGGATCCGGGTCCTCCCGATTCCAGGCTGCTGCGCCGTGACTTCCGGTCTGAGTGTGTCCGGTCTTCCGACGGATACGTTCGTATTTGCCGGATTTCTTCCCAAAAAGAAAGGCAGGCGGGGACGAATACTTGAAAAACTGGCAAATGAAGAGGCGACCCTGATTTTTTACGAATCCCCGAACCGTATTGTCAATCTGACGGAAGAGCTCCTGCATTTCATGGGGCCGAGACCTGCCGCCCTTGCCCGGGAGATGACAAAACTGCACGAAGAGTATATCCGGGGTGATCTGAGTGCTCTTTTGAGCGAACTCGAGACCAGGGACCGTATCAAGGGGGAGTGTGCCCTTTTTGTCGCCGGCAGGAGAGACTCGGGCCCTGTTCCTGCATTGAAAGCGGATCTGGATGATATGATCCGGCAGTATCTCGAAAAGGAGAACTGTAAACCCTCCACCGCTTCAAAGGAAATCGCGGATCGCCTGTCAATTCCTAGATCTGATGTATACCAGAGGTTCGTGGAGCTGAAACGCGATATAAAATGAATCCCCTGCCGGCCTGAATCCATCTTCATTTATTAAATAGTTCTTGACAAAATATCCACTCTTCAATACTACTGAATAGTACATAAAAACATACAGGGGCGGATCAGCATTTATCCAGAAAATTGTATCCGGCACGGCGTTCTTTGAGAGCGGCTTCTCCTTTCGTATATTGACCCATTTCCATCCTCCCTTGTTGATAAATGAAGCAAGTGTTGTATCCAGATAGCGTAGAACAAACCAGTCTTGATGAAAAAATTCCGCTTTTCGGAGGTGCATTTATGCAGTTTAAAAAACGGTTGGAAGCTGGAGAATTTGCCTGTCTTGTTCAGGTCGAACCTCCCAAGGGAACGGATGTAAGTATAATGCAGAAGGACGCTGTGAGTGTCAAAGGGGTCGCGGATGCCTTTCTTATTCCGGAAATGAACAATGCCGTGATGAGAATGAGTTCGCTGGGCGCAGCTCTGGTCCTGAGGGAGAAAGGGCTGGACACGGTCATTCAGGTCAACTGCCGGGACCGGAATCGGCTGGCGCTTCAGGGCGATCTTCTCGCAGCGGCCGCACTGGGAATTTCTTCGATGATGGTGGTTACCGGGGAAGACCCTTCTTTCGGCGACCATCACACAGCAAAAGCGGTTTATGATATCACCCGGGAAGAACTGGTAAAGGGGGTCGGAACGCTTGAAAGCGGGCGGGACATGTCCGGTGTGGAACTTGCCGGCAGCCCCGCTTTTGCAAAAGGATCCGTTATCAACACCTGTGTCAGGGGGGCGGACCGGGAGAACGAACTGGAGCGGATGAAACAGATGATCGATCTGGGAGTTTCTTTTTTTATCACCCAGCCGATTTTTGAGTTTGAAATGACGGAAACCTTTAAAAACACGGCGGAAAAAAACGGTGTCAAAATCATCCCCACGGTGCTCCTTATAAAATCTTTGGGCATGGCCAGGTATATGTCGAGAAATATCGATTCGGTGAATCTGCCGGACCCGGTAATCGAGCGGATACAGAAAGCCGGGGACAAGGTGAAAGAAAGCACGGGCATTGCAAAGGAGATGATAAAGGAAATAAAGCGGAAAGAGTTCGGCGGTGTGAATGTCTCCTGTATGGGATGGGAACAGAAACTTCCGGAAATACTCGGGGTTATGGAAGGGTTAAAAGGTTAGGAGGAATTCGATATGACGTATCAACCAGGTTCCGTTACCAACAAAATCGGTGCGGTTATGGTGCTCGGCGGCGGGATCGCCGGCATGCAGTCGGCGATCGATCTGGCCAACTCCGGCTACTATGTGTATCTTGTGGAGAAATCATACGCCATCGGGGGCATGATGGCCCAGCTCGACAAGACGTTTCCCACCAACGACTGTACCATGTGAGTAATCTCTCCCAAACTGGTCGAGGTCGGCCGGCATCTGAACATAGAGTTGCTTACGAATACGCAGCTGGAAGCTCTTGAAGGAGAAGAGGGGGATTTTACAGCCACCATAACGGAAAATCCCAGATACATCGATATAGACAAATGCACAAGCTGTGGTGAATGCGCCAAAGTCTGTCCGGTTCAGGTACCCAGCGAGCACGACAAGGGACTCTCCATGCGCAAAGCTGCATTCAAGCAGTACGAGCAGGCCATTCCCGGTGCGTACGGAATTTCAAAGCGGTCCGTTGCTCCCTGCAAGGCAACCTGCCCGGCCCATGTGAGCATCCAGGGGTTTGTGGCACTGATGAACGAGGGCAAACACCGAGAGGCTCTGAAACTCTTTAAACAGGAGCATCCGTTTCCGGGATCCTGCGGCCGGGTGTGCCACCACCCCTGTGAGGCTGAATGCACCCGGGGGGACCTGGACGAACCGGTGGCCATCCAGTATCTTCACCGGTTCCTCTCTGATCTTGATCTGGAAGAAGACGAGCCGTTTGTTCCCGAAATCGAGGAAAAGCGGGACGAGAAGGTGGCCGTGGTGGGAGCGGGACCTGCCGGACTGTCTGCAGCGTACTTTCTTGCAATTAAGGGGTACGCCGTCAAAGTCTTTGAAAAACTGCCTGTCAAGGGCGGCATGATGGCCGTGGGGATTCCCGAATACCGGCTTCCGAAAAAGGAACTTGAACAGGAAATTTCCATTATTGAAAAACTCGGGGTCGAAATTGAAACCGGCGTGGAATTCGGCAGGGACGTGACCCTGGCAAGTCTTGAAAATCAAGGCTACAGCTCGGTTTTTGTTGCCACCGGACTCCACGGCAGCCGAAGTCTCGGCATCAAGGGCGAAGACCTTTCCAAGGTGATGCCGGGGGTCGGTTTCCTGCGGGATGCGGCGTTGGGAAAGGCGCCTGCTTTGAGCGGCAAGGCCGTGGTTATCGGCGGTGGGAACGTGGCTGTGGACGTTGCTTTGACTGCCAAACGGCTGGGAGCCGAAGAAGTCTCCATGGTCTGTCTGGAAGCCCGGGATGAAATGCCGGCGTGGGAGTACGAAATCGAAGAGGCCCTGGAAGAGAAGGTCAACATCGTCAACAGCCTGGGGCCAAAGGAGTTCGTCGGCAAAAACGGAAGCCTTTCAGGTGTTGAGTTCAAGCGGTGTGCCAGCGTCTTTGATGAACAGGGCCGGTTCAATCCCGCCTATGACGAAAACGATATCACCTCCATGGATGCGGATTACGTGCTCGTTGCCATCGGTCAGATGGGCGAGATGGAATTTGCGGAAAAAGAATCCATCCCTGTCAGCAATAAGGGCGGCCTGGATGCGGATCCGGTGACCCTGCAGACGTCCAACCCCATGGTGTTTGCCGGGGGAGACGCATTTTACGGGCCCAGATCCGTCGTGGATGCCGTGGCCTCCGGGAAGGAAGCGGCCGAAAGTATTCACCGGTTTATCCGGGGCGAGGATCTTGCCACGGACAGGGAAAAATCGTTTGAGTTTGAAAAGCCGGAACTCGGGGAAACTCCTTTCAAAAAACGGGTGCAGGCCCAAAAGCTGGATCTGGAGAAGAGAGGGGGCAATTTCAATGAAATCACCTACGGCATTTCCGAAGCCGAGGTGGCAGAAGAGGTGGAAAGGTGTCTGTCCTGCGGGATCTGCTCCGAGTGCTACCAGTGTGTGGACGCCTGCCTTGCCGAAGCAATCGACCATGAGGCCCGGGCCGTTCAAAGAGAGGTCCATGTGGGTTCGGTGATCCTGGCTCCGGGAAGCCGGCCGTTCGATCCGTCTGATCTGGACGATACCTATATGTATAAACGGTCCAGGAACGTGCTGACCAGTCTCGAGTTCGAGAGAATCCTCAGTGCGGGCGGCCCCACCATGGGACATCTTGTGAGACCGTCCGACGAGAAGGAGCCGGAAAAGATCGCATGGCTCCAGTGCGTGGGCTCCAGGGACACAAACCGGTGCAGCAACGGGTACTGTTCATCCGTCTGCTGCATGTACGCCATCAAGGATGCCATGATCGCAAAAGAGCATTCCGAGCACGAGCTGGACTGTGCCATTTTTAATATGGATATCCGGACATTTGGCAAGGACTATGAAAAGTACTATCTGCGGGGCCGGGACGAAGCCGGTATCCGGTTTGTCCGGGCCAGGATTCACAGCGTGGACGAAGTTCGGGACACGGGAAACCTGATTCTCACCTGGGCGGATGAAGAGGGGATTCTGCAGCAGGAGGAATTTGACATGGTGGTCCTGTCTGTGGGGCTGGAGATCCCTGAAGAGACGGTGGAGCTTGCAGGAAAAATCGGGGTGGAGGTCAACGAATCAAGGTTTGCTTCGACTTCTCCGCTCTCCCCCCTTGAAACCTCCCGGCCGGGTGTATTTGTCTCTGGTGTATTCCAGGGACCAAAGGATATTCCCTCCTCTGTGACCGAGTCCTGCGGCGCGGCGTGCGCGGCCGGTATCAAGCTTGCCCCGGCCAGAAATACGCTTACCAGAAGTGTTGAAGTGCCCGAAGAGCGGGATGTCGGCAATGAAGAGCCGCGCATCGGGGTTTTTGTCTGCCGGTGCGGCATCAATATCGCCGGTGTGGTGGATGTGGATGATGTGGTGGAGTACACGAAATCCCTTCCCGGGGTCGTATACACCGGAGACAATCTGTTTACCTGCTCCCAGGACGCCCAGGATCAGATCAAAGAAGTCATTGATGAGAATCAGCTCAACCGGGTGGTGGTGGCTTCCTGCACCCCCAAGACCCATGAACCCATTTTTATGGACACCATGGAAAAGACCGGACTGAACAAGTACCTTTTTGAGATGGCCAACATCCGGAACCAGAACTCGTGGATGCATTTCCATGAACCTGAAAAAGCCACTTTGAAAGCAAAGGACCTGATCCGGATGGCGGTGGCCCGATCGGCCCGGCTCAAGCCCCTGCACGAAAAGCGGATTCCCATCACCGACCGCGCTCTTGTCATCGGCGCCGGTGTGGCCGGCATGACTGCGGCCAAAGGACTTGCAGACCAGGGATTCGAGGTGGTTCTCGTGGAAAAGGAAGAGAGGCTCGGCGGCCTTTGCAACAACCTTTCAAAAACCATCGAGGGAGATGATATCAGGCAGCATATACAGGAACTTGCCGGGTATGTGGAAAACCATGACAAGATCCAGGTGCTCAAACAGGCCCTGATTGTCAATTTTTCGGGATACAAGGGGAATTTTAAAACCGAAATTCTGGTGGGCCCGGGCATGTACGAGCGGAAGGTGGACCACGGGGTCATGATCCTTGCCACAGGGGCCAACGAGTATTCCCCTGTGGAATACCGATATCCGGAAAGTGAGAACGTGGTCACCCAGATCGAGCTTGCCGACCGGCTCGAGGAAAAAGGGGCGGATGACCTCAATCAGGTGGTGATGATCCAGTGTGTCGGTTCAAGGAATGAAAACAATCCCAACTGTTCCAGGATCTGCTGCCAGAGCGCTATTAAGAACGCACTCCATATCAAGGAGCTGAATCCCGAAGCCGAGGTGTATGTATTGTACAGGGATATCCGTACCTACTCCATACTCGAGGAGTACTATAAAGAGGCAAGGAACAAAGGGGTGCTCTTTTTCCGGTTCGATCCGGAAAACCCGCCCGAGGTGGAACAGGCGGAGAACGGTATTTCGGTGACGTTCGAAGACCACGTGCTCAGGCAAAAGCTTGTCACGGAGGCCGACCTGGTGGCATTGAGCGCCGGTATGGAAGCGGCCGACACAGAAGAACTCTCTTCTATTATCAAAATGGGCAGAAATACCGAAGGGTATTTCATGGAGGCACATGTCAAATTGAGGCCGGTGGATTCCGGCACCGAAGGGGTGTTCATCTGCGGGACCGCCCACGGGCCGAAACTGGTGTCCGAGAGCATCGCCCAGGCCATGGCCGCGGCATCCCGGGCCACCACGTTCCTGTCCCAGGAGTATCTGACGTTGTCGGCAGTCACGGCGGAAGTGGATCAGGATCTGTGTGCATCCTGCCTGATCTGTGTCCGTTCCTGCCCGTATGACGTGCCGAGAATCAATGAACAAGGGGTCAGCGAGATTGATCCCGCTCTGTGCCAGGGCTGCGGTGTGTGCGCCTCGGAATGCCCGGCAAAGGCCATTTCGCTCAACTGGTATGAAGATGTACAGCTGACAAGCAAGATCGATTCCTTATTGGAGGGAGTACTATGACAAATGAGTTCGAACCGGTGATACTGGCGTTTTGTTGTAACTACTGAGGGTATTCCGCAGCGGACCTGGCAGGTTCCATGAGACTGAAATGCCCTTCGAACTTCAGGATCGTCCGGTTGCCGTGCACCGGCAAGATTGATGTGCACCATCTCCTGAGATCCTTTGAAAAAGGCGCGGACGGCGTGTATGTGGTGGGGTGCAGGGAAGGAGAATGCCATTTCACTTCCGGCAACTTCAGGGCCAGAAAACGGGTGGAGCAGGCGTCCGCCATTCTCGATAAAATCGGCATAGGGGGAGATCGGGTGAGGATGTACAACCTGTCTTCCGGGGAAGCGCCGCTCTTTGTTCAGTATTCGGTGGAGATGGATGAGCATATAAGGGGACTTGGCCCCAGCCCCGTAAAAAAAGCAGAAGGGGCCGGAGAACAGGTAGCCTGAAAGCGGCCGGATACCGCTGACAATAAATAATACCGTAAAAGCGAGGTTTTGATTTATGATCATTGCAGAGAAAAAACCCATTGAAGAGATTATAGAGTCGGTGAAAGAGTACGGGCGCATCCTGATCTTAGGATGCAACGAGTGCGTGACCGTTTGCGAGGCCGGCGGCAAAAAAGAGGTTCAGGTTCTTTCGTCCGCCCTGCGGATGTATTTCCTTAAAGAGGGAATGGAGAAGACAATCGATGAGCGCACCCTGGAAAGACAGTGCGATCATGAATATCTCGAAGAGCTCAGGGAGGACATTGACCAATACGATGCCGTGGTCTCCCTTGCCTGCGGAGTAGGGGTCCAGTTTGCCGCGGAAAAATACATGGAAACGCCGCTTTTACCAGGGGTCAACACCACCTGTCTCGGTGCCAACGAGCAAAGGGGCGTGTGGACGGAGCGCTGCCAGGCCTGCGGGTCGTGCGTCCTGGCAAGCACGGGGGGAATCTGCCCGGTATCAAGATGCGCCAAACGGTTGCTCAACGGCCCCTGCGGCGGATCAAGTGACGGAAAGTGCGAGATCAACAAGGAGCTTGACTGTGCATGGCAGCTGATCATCGACCGACTCAGGGCCCTCGGCCGGCTCGATGAGTATGAATGTGTCGCCCCTATTAAGGACTGGTCCACGGACAGAGCCGGAGGCCCAAGGACAACAGTAAGGGAGGATGTGCAAATATGAGCAATAAGACGTCAAGCAGGCTGGAAAAGGTTTTGCGGTCCGGACAACTGGCGGTTACATCGGAATGCGGTCCCCCCCGGGGAAGTGATCCGGAAGCGGTGAAGGAAAAAGGAGAGTTGATCAAAGATTATGTGGATTCGGTGAATATCACCGACAACCAGACCTCCATGACCCGGCTTTGTTCCCTTGCCGCGTGCATCCATTTGAAGCTTGCGGGACTCGACCCGGTTCTGCAGATGGTCACCCGGGACAGGAACCGGATCGCTCTGCAGAGCGATATACTGGGGGCGGCTTCTTTTGATATCAACAATATTTTGTGTCTGTCCGGGGATCATCAGAGTTTCGGGGATTGCGCCCAGGGACAGAATGTCCATGATCTCGACTCGATGCAGCTGATCCAGACGGTCCGCCACATGCGCGACGAGGGGAAATTCCTGGGCGGGGATGATATAAAGAGGCCGCCTGATATGTTCGTGGGGGCGGCTGCCAACCCGTTCGCAGATCCATTTGAGATACGGGTTCCCAGGTTGGCCAAAAAGGTAGCCTGCGGAGTTGAATTTATTCAGACCCAGTGCATCTATAATCTGGACCGTTTCGAGGAGTGGATGAAAGGGGTCCGGGACCGGGGGCTGCATGAAAAGGTCTTTATTCTGGCCGGTATGACGCCCATGAAATCGGCGGGAATGGCTAAGTTCATGAAAAACCGGGTGCCGGGAATGGATGTGCCGGATGAGGTCGTAAAGCGCCTTTCCGGCGTGGAGAAAAAACAGCAGGCCCAGGAGGGCATTGATATCTGCGTGGAATCCATGCAGCGCCTGAAAGAGATCGAGGGTGTGGCCGGGTTCCATGTCATGGCCATTGAATGGGAGGAGAAAGTCCCGGAAATCGTGGAGAGAAGCGGACTGTACCCGCGGCCCGATGTGTAGGTGGAGGCTGAAACCGTAAAAATTCGGCTTGACAGCCGCCTGTTGATAGAGGATCATACAGTCGGATTGCCCGATAAAAACAGATTCGGGAGAAATGTTGCCGCATCCGCTTGAATCCGTGCGCAAATCCCGGTCGAATGGCTGGAAAATACAGATGCGGTTCGGCTGAAAAAAGAATTCTGCATATGCCGGAAAACATGTCAACAGAGTGAAGGTATCATGAACTCGAAAAGCCGGATTCTGGTTGTAGACGACAGCCCGTCCAATATTGATTTGATCCTTGAAGTACTGGAAGAACAGTACGTGATGATTGTGGCAACCAACGGCACCGAAGCCTTGGACCTTGTGAAAAAGAACCGGCCGGATCTGATACTGCTGGATATTATGATGCCAGACATGAACGGGTATGAAGTGATCAAAGTCTTAAAGTCTGATGAAGAGACAAAAGATATTCCGGTGATTTTCCTGACCGCCCTTGACGAGGTGGATGACGAGGTCAAGGGGCTCGACATGGGGGCATTGGATTATGTGGTCAAGCCTTTCACTCCCAAACTTCTCAAACGCAGGGTCCAGAATCATATCGCACTCAAAAACCATCGGGACCATCTGGAACGGATCGTTTCGGAGAGGACCCGGATGCTCAACCTCACCCAGGACGTCACCATTGAGAGTCTGGGCAATCTCGCCGAATACCGGGACCAGGAAACAGGCGGCCACATCAAGCGGACAAAGAATTATGTGCGGGCCCTTGCCGAAAGTTTGCGGGAAAAAGACCATTACAGGGGAGTCCTTACGGATTCTTATATCGAACTTCTGGCCAAGTCGGCTCCGCTGCACGATATCGGGAAAGTCGGAGTTCCGGACAGCATTCTCATGAAACCGGGAAAGTTGACGGACGGGGAGTTTTCCGAGATGAAAAAACATACGGTTTACGGCCGGGATATTATAAAGGCTTCGGAACAGAATCTCGGAGAGGAATCCTTTTTGAGTATCGCCAGAAAGATCGCCTACTGTCACCATGAAAAATGGGACGGTTCCGGTTATCCACAGGGGCTCGCAGGTACGGATATCCCGTTGAGCGGCCGGATCATGGCTCTTGCCGACGTATATGACGCCCTGATATCCAAGCGGGTGTACAAACCGCCTTTTCCCCATAAAAAGGCGGTGGGGATCATTGAAAAAGACATGGGAACCCATTTTGATCCCGGGATTGCGGATGTGTTTTTACGGATGGAGGATCAATTTCGAAAGATCGCATTTGAATATGCAGATTTTGACGAAGAGCGGGAAATGCTTGTACATAAGTAAGGCAAACGTGTTAGATTGTCTGAATCGGATTGAAACAAAAGATAGGGGGGTTCGTGAAAAACCTGAGTCTGCGGCTGAAAATTTCCATTATCGTTGTCATTGCGCCCATTGTAGTGGGTATCATCATGCTGTTCTTTCATGTGAAGGATATCAAGCGGGACGCGGTGGCATCCATGAAAGCCAAGAGCCGTGCCATCGTGCTCATGGCGGAATCGGCCAGGAACGAAATGGGGGAAAAGCTTACCGACGGCATCCTCCGGGATTTTACCGATCTGGAAAAAGACAAGCGGGTGGACGCGGTACCAATCATTACCGCCATTAAAATGGCGGAAGAAAACGCAGACAGCGCCGGGTACCGGTTCCGGGTTTTTAAAGAAAGCCCCCGCAATCCGGAAAATGAACCGACCCGGTTAGAAAGCCGGGTGCTGGAGGAGATCAAATCACAGGGCCTGAAAGAGAAATTTGTATACGAAGAGGACCAGATCCGGTACTTCCGCCCCATTACACTGACAAAAGACTGTCTTGCGTGCCACGGAAGCCCGAAAGGAGAGAAAGACCCCATAGGAGGCATCAAAGAGGGGTGGAAAGCCGGGCAAATCCACGGGGCGTTTGAAATTATCACTTCCCTTGATGAGGCAAAGGCCAAGATCGCCAAAACAACGACCTCCATGTCGCTGATCACCGTGCTGATCGTCGGCCTGTCGTTTGTTGCCGCCATACTTCTTTTGCGCGTGAACCTGCTTAAACCGCTGTTTTATATCCGGGAGGTCATCAGCCGGATCGAAAAGGGCGATCTAACCGGGGAGATCCGGACCACCCGCCATGACGAACTGGGGGAGATTACGGAAAATCTGAAAAGCATGTCGGAAAAGCTGCGGGCCAATATCAGCCAAATGGTCGAGGCCGGCCGGTTTCTCGCCGATTCTTCCGAGAGCATGGGCAATGTGTCCGGTATACTCACCAAAAGCTCCCAGAACACGTCCCGGCAGGCGGAAAGTGTGGCTGCCGCCTCTGAAGAAATGAGCGCCAATATGGATTCGGTGGCCGCAGCAGTGGAAGAGACTTCCACCAATGTTTCCCAGGTGGCTCAATCCGCAGAGAGTATCAAGGATTCTTCCCGGAATGCGGTTGCCAGGACCGAGGAGGCCATGAAAATTACCAGAACGGCGGTGGCTGAATCAGAAAACGCTTCGGAAAAGATTAACCAGCTGGGAGAAGCGGCCCAGGAAATCAGTAAAACCATAGAGCTGATCACGGAAATTTCCGAACAGACCAATCTTCTGGCCCTCAATGCCACCATAGAGGCGGCCCGGGCCGGAGAGGCGGGTAAAGGGTTCGCGGTCGTGGCCGATGAAATCAAGGCGCTGTCCCGGCAGACCTATGAAGCCACCGAAGAGATCAAGCAGAAAACCCTGGGAATACAGGACACCACCGGTGAAACCGTGGACCAGATTTCCAGGATTTCCGAGGTTATCCACCAGGTCAACGAGGTGGTGGACGGGATTGTGCGGATGATTTCCGAGCAGACCGAGCTGATCAATGAAATCGCGGATAGTGTATCCAACGCCTCTCAGGGCACCCGGGAAGTCAGTGAGAATACCTCCCAGGCATCGGCTGCGGCGGCTGAAATCGCCGAGAACATCGCCCGGGTCAATTCGAATGCGGGGGAGGCCCATAAAAACAGCGAGAGCGTGGCAGGAAAAGCAGAGGAACTCAAGTCGATTTCGGCGAAGCTCACCGAGACCACCCGGAACTTCAAGCTGGAGTAAGACCGCCGGGAGAACAAAGGAAAGCGTCAGGTGATGAAATCATCCGTCTGACGGATCGGCAGAAAGACGGTGAACGTGGATCCTTTGTTCTCTTCGCTCTGGACATCGATATACCCGTTCATGGAATCCACAATGCCCTTCACGATGGGAAGTCCAAGGCCCGTGCCCGTGATGAAGCGGGTCCTGTCGTTCTTGACCCGGTAGAACCGTTCGAATATCTTGTCGATGTACTTGGCTTCGATGCCGAAGCCGTTGTCCATCACCTTCACCCGGATATTGTTTCCGGCGGTATCCGCCGTAACCTGTATGGACCCGTCTTCCGGGGTATAGTTGATGGCGTTGGATATCAGGTTGCCGAATACGCTTTCAAGGGAAGTCGGGTCCGCCGTAATTTCCGGCAGCCCTTTCTCAGGAAGTGTAAGATCGAGCGTCTGTTTTTTTGCAGCGGCCCGGTCTTTGAGAAACTCCACAATGTTGCGAAGCGTTTCGTCTACTTTGACGGGTTTCTGTTCTTCAATCCGGGTGCCGGATTCGATTCGGGAAAGATCAAGCAGGTCGCCGATGGTGTTGATCAGTCCGAATGTTTTTTCTTTGGCCCTTGAAAGCATATGCTGGTCTTCTTCATCCGCCCGTTTGCTTATGCCGTCCAGAACTGTGGCAAGTTGTTCATGGATGGTGGAAAGCGGAGATCTCAGCTCGTGGGAAACTTTGGCCACGAATTCGGATTTCAGAAGATCGAGGGTTTTCATGGTGGTAATGTCCATCAGGTTTACCACCGCGCCCAGGCATTCCCCTTTCTCCCCGACCACGGGCCGGCATCTTGCCAGAAGGTGTTTGCCGTGACTGCTCTGGATTTCCCGTGAAGGAATGTTGGTGAAATCGATGTACCGTCCCTTGCAGATTTCTTTGATCAGACGGCAAAGTTCTCCATCATTGATATAGGTCTCGATATCGTGTCCCGGCGGATGATCCTCCTCATCCAGGGCAAGATGCTGGCAGGCTGCCGGATTGATCAGGATCACACGATTCAAAGGATCGGTAACGATCACGCCGTTGGGAAGGGATTCAATGATGGTATGGGTCCGGCTTTTTTCGGTGTGCAGGTCTTCCAGCGTCTGCTGCTGTTCGTCCTTGAGCTTCCGGGTGTCCCGTTTGAGCCGGATCTTCTCTCTCCCCCGGTTGACGGCAATACGCAGCTGGTCGGGCTCGTAAGGCTTGGAGATGAAATCGTATGCACCGGTTTTCATTGCCTCGATTGCGGTTTCAATGGTGGCAAACCC
>CAYFVA010000041.1:0-13153 GCA_964346265.1 uncultured Desulfobacterales bacterium | reverse complement strand
GGGTCAGGTGGGTGGTTTCAAAGAGTTCTGATTTTTGGATAATCCGGCCGGCCGGGTCCACAAATCCGCTTATACCGGTGTTGGCCGTCCGGGCCACGCTTCTTCTGTTTTCAACGGCACGGAATACGGATGTGGAAAAGTGCTGCATCGGCGCGGATGTGCGGCCGAACCAGGCATCGTTGGTGATGGTGACCAGAAGATCCGCCCCGTTGTCAACAAATCGACGGGAAAGAGATGGAAAGATGATCTCAAAACAGATCAATGCGCCGGCCTTGTTACCGGAAAACCGCAGGGGGGTAAAATCCGTTTGCCCGGAAGAAAAATCTCCGGCCTGGGCGGTGAGTTTGTCCAGAAACGTCAGATACTCCCCGAAAGGGACATACTCTCCGAACGGTACCAGGTGAACTTTGTCCCAGGTATCCTGTATTATGGCAAAACGGTTGAACATATACGCCCGGTTGAAAAATTCTTTTTTGTCCGGCAGGGAACGGAACGCGGGACTGCCGATCAAAAAGGATGTGTCCGCCTGCCGGATGCATAGATCCACCCGGCTGGAATACGTAGGATTGTTTTCATAGTAGAACGGGAGGGCGGTTTCCGGCCATACGATCAGAGCGGGCTGCTGCCGCGCCGCTTGCAGTGAAAGGCTGGTATACGTTTCAAGGGTTTGTTCAATGTACGACTTGTCCCATTTCAGGTTCTGCCGGATATTGCCCTGGATGAGGGATATTTTGGATTTTTCGGCGGTACGGGCCGCCGTTTCAACGGTTTTTGTCCGGAAGTCCCCGTACTGCAGGACTGCCAGAAGGATCAGCACCGTGCTCACCAGCGGGAAAACCATCGGTTTCAGCCGGTTTTGGGCAGGAAGATCCGAATGAAAGATTCCGAGACACACAAGGGCCAGGCATCCGTTGACAAGGAGGATCAGAAACGAGACCCCGAATACACCGGTGAGATCGGCCACCTGGATGAATTTCAGGTTCAGGTACTGGGAGTATCCTGCATTGCCCCACGGAAATCCGGTAAAAAGATGAGACCGGACATATTCAAGCGCCGTCCACAGAAAAGCGGCCTTAAATGGCAAAAGTCGGGACTTGTATGTAAAACGGCCCAGCAGAAAAACAAAAAGGCCGGTATATACCGAAAGATAAAGGCTCAAAAGCAAAAGAATCGAGGTGGAGAGTATCACATGGAGGTGTCCGTAGACTTCCAGGGTGGGAACAATCCAGTAAAGAAGGGAGCAGAAATGGCAAAGACCTGCAATAATACCGCAGGTGAACCGTTCTTTTGGCTTCTGTCTGCTAGTTGAAACCAGGAGCGGAACCAGGGCGAAAAAGGCCGCCGGATAAAAGCTGATGCCGGGGAATGCAGCAGTGAGAACAAATCCGCTCAAGGCAGCTGGGAAGTATCGAATCAATCGGGTTGACATGGCTTTGGTCCGGGTGTCCGTGATTGTACCTTTTCATCAAAAAGAACTGACACTGTAAACGATTGCGCGTGAAATATAAAGGATTATCTGCCTGTTTTTGTTCTTATCAGCCGACGGCTTGAAATTCGATGAATTTGAGTTATCTTTTTTACATAAGATATCTGTTCTTTTTGAAGAAAGAGGGAGGAGCAGTAGATTCTGAATCCTTTTACAACAGCAGAATGCCGGAGGGCGCAAAAATGGAAATGCTGACACAGAAAAAATGCGTGCCGTGTGAAAAAGGCGCGCCAACCATCACCCAGGAAAAGGCCGAAGAACTGAAGCCGCAGATTCCGGACTGGCAGATGGTTGATCGGGACGGGATGAACGTTTTAACCAGGACGTTCAAGTGTAAAAATTTTAAAGAGGCGCTTGATTTTACGGTCAAGGTTGGGCAACTGGCGGAAGAGGAGTACCATCATCCCTCCATTTTGACGGAATGGGGCAGGGTCACGGTCACGTGGGTGACGCACAAGATCAAAGGGCTGCACGAAAACGATTTTGCCATGGCCGCCAAAACAGACGCGATTTTTTCCGGATAATCCGGTCGATGTTTTTTCGGTGACCTGTTATGAACCGGCAGCTTCGGTTGTAGTAAAAAAGCAGGATTTCCGGGTAAAACCGAAAATCCTGCCGTATTTTCTGGTAGGCGCGAGCAGACTTGAACTGCTGACATCTACCGTGTCGGGGTAGCGCTCTACCAACTGAGCTACGCGCCTGTGGAATTTTTATCCCCTATTACCATTTAAAAAGAACCCTGTCAAGGAGATAAACGGATCCTCCGCCACCATCAAAGCGGCACATGAGGTGTCGGCAGGGGCTCTTTTCCGCCGTGGGTTCAGGAAAAAGGGGGAGAAAATTTTATTCGCTGATGTACGCTCCTTTTACCTCTTCTTCGTCCACTGCGGGTTGGTTTTCGTCTTTCGAAACAAACCGGATGGTGAGAGATTTGTCCTTGACATCGTAAATTTCAATTCCGAAAGAATCAAAGGTCTTCAGCAGCAGCGCGTCTGCCAGGCCGGCGGCGTTACCCTTGTACAGGATTTCCACAATGGCTTCCTCCGATCCGAGTTCTCTTGTCTGGATCCCCTGGATTTCCGGCATTTTATCCAACACTTTTCTCAGCCGGATAAAACTGGAAAGGTAGTCGCTTCCCTCGATTTTGGCCTCAATGGTCTGCTGTTTTTTAAGGACATCCTCGTCCCAGTATTCCTCGATCTTCCCGGTGATTTTTTCACCTGCAAGTTCTCCGGATTTGGCAAGGGCGGCCAGGGATCCTTCCCTGTTCTCTTTGCTTGTGGAGGTGGCTTTGACACGGGCCGAGGCAACCTTTTTGCCGTTGGAAACGGAAAATGCTTTGATATCAACCCTGGCTTCATAGGCCTGCTCACTGCCCATCCGGTTGGCGGACAACAAGGAGTCGGCTTTTCCCATTACAATGATATCCGCATCAAGTTCTTTGCCAAGACGGACAGCGGCATCAGTGTCATGGATGGATTCGAATGTAATGTTCTCCTTTTCCGGGCCGGGGTCGGTAAAAGAGGCGGGAAGAACGGTGAACCCTTGGGATTCCATGTGCTCTGTAACTGCAGCAGCAACCTTTGAGTCGTACGGCATGGGATTTTTCCCCCACCAGTACGACGGCAGAAGATCTTCTTCGGTTTTTTCGCTGATAAAGAGTACAACCGACGGTTTGTCCGTTTGCGTGTCGATGATTTCATGCCCGGAAAGAAACTTGTAAAGGGCCATGGTATCTATTCCGGCGTTGACGGCCACAATATAGCTTTCTTCCTTTTCCAGTTCCGCCAGAACCTTGTAGTTCACCACATAATCGGATACATCAGCAAAAAGGGTGTTATACAGAAATTCAAAATTCGAGGCAAACACCTTGGGTGAAAGAAGTGTCAGCAGGGCTTTCTCGACGGATGTCCGGAGCGCCGCATCCACTGCGGACCGTTTTGCGGCCGGGATATCGTTCTGGATTACTGCCTGTTTTCCGGTGGAAACGGTTTTGAACGCGTCTTTGTTCTCCCCGCCATTTGCCCGCCAGGGGGAAAGGAACAGAAAAACAGCGATTAGTACGGGAATGAAGGGTTTTATGTTCTGAATCATTTGGGTATTCATACCTTTCTTTCAACGGCATAATCCGCCAGCATGGTTAAAAGTTCTTTGTGGCCGGAATCTTCAAATATTTCAATCGCTTCTTTTGCCGAATTCACATGGGCCGACGCTTTTTTACCGGTATATTCAATTCCTCCGTACCTGTCAAGCATGGAAACCAGATTTGTGAAAATATCTTTTTCAAAGGCGCCCTTTTGGATCATGGTTTCCATTTTTTGTCTGTCACAGGGATTTGCGTCTGCAAGAGCCTTGATCAGAGGGAGTGTGAGCTTTCCTTCCCTCAGGTCCGCTCCCGGGTTTTTCCCCAGTGTTTCGGCATCCGCGGTATAATCGAGCAGATCATCCGCCATCTGGAACGCGATCCCCAGGTGGTACCCGTAGTCGGAAAGGGCCTGCTTCCGGGCATCGGACGCGCCCGCCAGGATCGCTCCGCTCCGGCAGGCGCCCTGGATCAGAACGGCGGTTTTCCGGTTGATGATCTCGGTGTATTCATCTTCGGACAGATCGAGTCTTCCTTTTTTGTCGAGCTGGTCGATTTCTCCCTGGGACATGGCCTCGGTAATGCCGGAAATAACATTGATGATCTCGGGAAGACCGGTTTCGGATGCGATGCCCAGGGACCGTGCCAGGAGGAAATCCCCGGTCAGGACCACCTGGGGTGCCTGCCATCTGGAATGGGCAGCCTGTTTGCCTCTTCTCATGTCAGCCCCGTCCACTACGTCGTCATGAAGAAGCGTGGCTGCATGGAGATATTCGAAAATGGTGGAAAAATCAATGGAGAAGTTGTCCGAATACCCGCACATCCGGGCGCTGGTGACGGCCAGAAGGGGCCGAAGGCGCTTGCCTCCGCTGAACAGAAGGTGCCCGGCAATGTCGGAGACAAGGTCGAGCCGTGCATCCAGGTTTCGTTTGAGCGCCCCTTCGATCCTGTCCAGATCGTCCCGGATGATCTCAATAATCCGTTCTTTGAGATTTTCTTTCATACCGCGGTTCCTGCAATATCATACTCGTACGCCTCGGTTATCTGTACATCAACAAAGGTTCCGATTGCAAGCCCGGTTTCGTAAATAAATGTCAGACCGTCCACCTCCGGGGCCTGAAATTCGGTCCGGCCGAGATAAATGCCCTCGTCCGGATTTTCCTCCACCAGCACGCGGTAGGTTTTTCCCACATGACTTTTGTTGATATCCAGGGAGATGGCTGCCTGCTCGGCCATCAGGGCGTCGTGTCGTTCCTGTGCAACCTGTTCCGGCACATGGCTGTCCAGTTTATGGGAAGCAAGGTCGTCTGCATCCGAGTACGGAAACACGCCGAGGTGGTCAAACCGGATCTCTTTGATAAATTGCACAAGCATTTCAAAGTCCGCTTCGGTCTCTGCCGGGAAACCGGTGATCAGTGTGGTCCTCAGGGCCGCTTGGGGGCATTTTTTCCGGATAAGGGTGAAAAGCTCGTACAGGTCTTCGGTGCTGTAGGGTCTTCCCATGCGTTTGAGAACACCGGAAGCCGCATGCTGGATCGGTACGTCGAAATAGTTGCAGACGGCAGGGGATGAAGCGACTGCGTCGATGATGGATTCGGTAAGGGATGCGGGATGGGTGTAGAGCAGCCGGATCCGGCTGTTTTTCACAATACCTGAAATCCTGTCGAGCACATCTGCCAGTCCCGCTCCGCTGCCGGGATCAAGATCTCTTCCGTAGTCGGTGGTGTTCTCTGCCGCAAGGATGATCTCTTTTGCCCCGAGCCGGTCCGCCTGTTCCACTTCGGACAGGATATCGCCGGCAGGACGGCTTCTCTGGGTCCCTCTGAGTTTCGGTATGATGCAGTACGTGCATTTCCGGCTGCATCCTTCGGATACCTTGATGTAAACCGGCGTTTGAGGCGAGAATTTTCTGGCAAGGGGAAATCCCTGGAAATCCCTTTTGCAGGGGTCGGGAAAAAATAACCTGGTTTCAGGCATCTTTCCTTCCACGGCCCAACCGATCTCGTCACATGCCCCCGTTCCCATGAACAGGTCCACTTCGGGAAGGCTGGTTTCCAAATCGTCGTCCTTGTACCGCTGGGCAAGACACCCGGTGACGATCAGGCGTTTTGCCTCCCCCCGGGTTTTGTACTCGGCAAGTTCGATAATGGTGTCCACCGCCTCCTGCAGGGCATCTGCTATAAATCCGCAGGTATTGACGACGATTACCTCCGCATTGCCGGGCTCATCCGTCATCCGGTGGCCGGACGCCTCCAGGCGCCCGGCCATTACCTCGCTGTCAATCTGATTCCGTGCACAGCCGAGGGTTTCCAGAAAAACGATCATATGGCGTCCGCCATGAGGTCTCCCACAAGCTTGCTGAACCGGGAGGGGTTTTCCACCTTTCCCCCCTCGCTCACCACGGCAAGGTCGAACAAAAGATCGCTGTAATCCTGAAGCACGGGATTGTTGGTGTCGCTCTCGTACGTCTGCTTGATCTTTTCCATGACCGGATGATTGATGTTCACTTCCATGGTCCGTTTCTGATCCGGCGCTTCCTGGCCGGACGCCTTGAGGATTTTCTGCATGTACGCACTCATGGCGAAGTCATCCGCAGACAGGCAGGATACCGAGTTTTTCAAGCGGCTGGAAACCTGGACATCTTTTACTTTTCCGTCCAGTTTCCCCTTGATGAAGCTTAAAAGCGAAGAGTATTCGTTCTTTTTGTCATCATCGACACTACTGACATCCAGGTCCCCTTTTTCCGCGCTTTTCAGCTTTTTCTCCTTGTATTCGGTCAGGGACTGGACCACCCATTCATCCACCGGGTCCACCATGAGGAGTACCTCATAGTCCTTTTCCTTGAGGGCTTCAAGAAGCGGACTGTTCATCAGCGAATTGATGTTCTCGCCGGTGATGTAGTAAATATCCTGCTGGTCTTCCTTCATGTTTTCAATGTATTCGTCAAGGGAGACATATTTGCCTTCGGATTTGGTGGTCTTGTACAAAAGAAGCGATGCGATCCGGTCCTTGTTTTCAAAGTCCGTGGGCACCCCTGCTTTGAGCGCCTGCCCGAATTCTTCGTAAAAAGACTCGTACTCGTCTCTCTCCAGTTCTTCAAGGGTGCTGAATACCTGTTTGACAAGGTTTTTCCGGATTTTCCGCACGAACCGGTCTTCCTGGAGAATCTCCCGGCTGATGTTCAGGTTCAGGTCCGGCGCATCCACGACCCCCTGGATGAATCCAAGGTATTCCGGCAGAAGCTCCTTGCAGTCGTCCGTGATGAACACGCGTTTGCAGTAGAGCTGCATGCCGTGTTTGCGGTTGGGCTGGAAAAGATCGAACGGCGCCTTGGACGGGAGGAACATCAATACATCGTACTCGAGCATGCCTTCGAACTTTTTGTGGATGACTTTCAGCGGTTCATCCCAGTTATGGCTGATGTGCTTGTAGAACTCGTTGTATTCTTCCTGGCTGACGTCCTCTTTGTTTTTGGCCCATATGGCTTTCATGGAGTTGAGGGTCTCGTCCTGCCGTACCTTTTTGGTGGTTTCTCCCACGGGATTTCCGTCTTTGTCCTTGATCTGCTCGTTTTCCGGGATCGGTTCCACTTTTTCCACGTTCATGATGATGGGGTACTGAACGAAATCGGAATGCTTTTTCACCACGTGCCGGATGGTGTACTCGTCCGTGAAATCCTGGTCCCCTTCTTCCGGCTCCCTGAGCTTTAATGTGATAGTGGTGCCCCTGGACGGTTTTTCCGTCTCTTCAATGGTATACGATCCTTTTCCGTCGGACTCCCATTTGACAGCGGTTTCCGAACCTGCTGCCCGGGTTTCGAGGGTCACCTTTTCCGCCACGATAAACGAGCTGTAAAATCCCACGCCGAACTGGCCGATGAATTCCGGTGACAGGGTGTTCTCCTGCTTTGATTTTTCAAGGGCCTCCAGGAATGCCGCTGTCCCGCTCCGGGCGATGGTGCCGATGTTTTCGTTCACTTCATCCCATGTCATGCCGATACCGTTGTCTGACACGGTGATGGTTTTGTTCTCCGGGTCCGCGGACAGCCGGATGTGAAAGTCGTTGTCATCGGCGAACAGATCGGGTTCGGTCTGTTCCCTGAACCGGGCCTTGTCAATGGCGTCTGATGCGTTGGAGATCAACTCCCGTAGAAATATTTCCTTATTGGAATAAAGGGAGTTGATGATGAGATGCAAAAGCTGCTGCACTTCGGTTTTGAATTCACATGTTTCCTGTTGTTTTGCCATGTTCTACCTCTTTCATTAATTGTGGTCCGTTTTTAAATTCATGTTTTTTTATTAATAATTGGTGCGAATTCACAAATGTCAAGTGGGAAAGTAGGATGTGGTCACGGCAGGGAACGGATCCTAAAGCGGAAAACGGGATTGTCACTCAGGGACGCCGGTCCCGTATTCCTTTGTGTCCCCGGACACACGCACCTGGTCTCTTCCGTTTTCTTTTGCCATATAAAGCTGGCGGTCTGCAAAGGCCACGGCTTTTTCCAGCTCCTGAAGGTTTCCTTTGTAAACCCCGATGCTTACGGTGATGTGAATTTCTCCGCCGCTTGTGTGGATGGGGATCTCTTTGATCTCCTCCCGCAGCCGGTCAAACACGTGGAACGGATCATGCGGGCCGCAATCGGGTATCAGGACACAGAACTCCTCGCCGCCGATCCGGGCGGCGATCTCGTCTTTTGAAAACCGTTGGGCCAGTATGGTGCCAATCTGTTTCAGGCAAAAGTCTCCGAGTTTGTGCCCGTAAGTGTCGTTGACATCTTTGAAGAAATCAATGTCAAGCATGGCCACGCAGGGGCATGATCCGGAGTTTTCCGACAGGGCGTAGACAAGCTCCCCCTGATCGAAAAAATACCGCCGGTTGAAAATGCCGGTGAGATAGTCTTTGTTGGACAACTCTTCGATCTGCCGGATGAACTCGATCATTTCAATGGTGTTGTTGAGCCGGCAGTAAAATTCCTCCGCGTAAAAGGGTTTGCTGAGAAAATCCGTGGCCCCGCTTTTGATAAAGTTCACCGAAATGAAGCTTTCGCTTTTCGAAGACATGCCGATGATGCCGAGTCTGGAGCGGCTGTGGGTTTTTCTCATGGCCGAGCAGAGTTGATCCCCGGTCATACCGGGCATGTAATAATCCACAAGCGCCAGTTTGATGTCTGTATTGTCTTTGAGGATTTCAAGGGCCTGCTCGCCGTTTTCCGCCTTGAATGTCCGGTACATGTGCACCTGGACCATTCTTTCCAGTTCGTTCCGGAAGGCTCTGGAATCGTCAACGATCAGGATATCGATTTTGCGGTTTTTGTCGAGCCGATTGATCAGGTTGAGGATGTAATCGATGCTGAAAATTTCGTTTTTCACCACATAATCCACTACCCGTTTTTCCCACAGCTTGTCCCTCAGTTCCTTATCGTGCTTTTCGGTGAAAATGATCGCAGGTATCCGGTGTGCGGAAAACAGATCAACAATCTCATCTTCGGTGGCGTCGGACAGCTGAATGTCCAGAAGACCTGTGAATATACGGTCATTTTTTTCTTCAAGCGCTTGTTTTGCCTGGCGGTATGAGCTCACCCACAACGGGACAAACTCTGTATCCGCTGAAATGCGCTTTTGCAGTATGGAGCCGAAAAAACGCCTCTCTTCCACTATGAGAATTGTATCCCGCGTCATCTGTGCGTTTTTTTCTCTCCTTCCGGTTTTGTTTCTCCGCTGCCGGTTTCGGCAGATCCCCATAACCTGTAAATCATATATCCGGGTGCCTGTCAAAGCAAGAAAAAACTTGCAGGACAACAGGGCAATCAACACATTGATTTTCAAGGTAAAACCTGATAAATTGTTTTTTTTAAAAAAAAGGAAGAAGCCCATGCATTACGAAGGCAACATCATACGGCCGCCCAGTGAAGCCGACAGCATTCTGCTCCAGGTGACGGTGGGGTGTTCCCACAACAAGTGTACGTTCTGCGGAACGTATACCGGGGAGCGGTTTCAGATCAAAAGCGACGAGATCATATTCGAGGACATCGAATATGCGGCAAAGTACATGAAAGGAGCCAGGCGTCTGTTCATCTGTGACGGGGACGCCCTGATTATTCCACAGAGGCGCCTTGTCGCCATTATGGAGCGGATCAACAAAAGGCTGCCGTGGCTGGAACGAATCGGCCTGTATGCCAACACCAAGAGCATAAAGATGAAAACGGAGGAACAGCTGGCCGAACTCAACTCTTTAGGCCTCAAGATCGCCTACATGGGCCTTGAGTCAGGGGATGACGTGACGTTGAAACATATCCGGAAAGGCGCGGATTCGGCCCGTATGATCGAGATGGGAAGAAAAATCCGGGCCGCCGGAATAAAGCTTTCCATTACCGTGCTTCTCGGCCTTGCCGGAAGGGCACGGTCCGAGATCCACGCCAGGGAAACCGGCCGGGTGCTGTCTGAAATCGATCCGGAATATGTGGGGGCGCTGAGCCTCATGCTGATACCGGGCACCGAACTGCACCAGGAGTATGAAAGGGGCGAGTTCGAACTCATTACTCCTGAGGAGATGCTCAAGGAGATCGGGCTGATGATTTCGACCACTCACCTTTCCGCAGGCCTTTTCCATGCCAACCATGCCTCGAACTATCTGCCGATCCGGGCAAAACTTCCGGAAGATAAAGAAAAAACCCTCAAACTGATTTCCCGGGCCCTTGACGGGAAAATCGAACTGAAACCCGAGTTTATGAGAGCACTTTAACACCCAAAAAAATATCAACAGGAGAAAACAATGGTAGCTGCCGAAGAACCCCTTGACCAGTTGTGTATCAATACCATCCGAACCCTTTCCATCGATGCGATCCAGCAGGCAAACTCCGGGCATCCCGGGGCGCCCATGGGCCTTGCTCCGGCCGCCCACGTGCTGTGGAAACATTTTCTGAAATTCAATCCGAAAAATCCGGCATGGATCGACCGGGACCGGTTCGTGCTTTCCGCCGGCCACGCATCCATGCTCATTTATTCCCTTCTTTACCTGAACGGATATGATCTCTCCCTCGAGGACCTGGTTCAGTTCCGCCAGTGGGGCAGCAAAACTCCTGGACACCCGGAATTCGGGCACACTCCGGGCGTGGAAACCACCACAGGTCCCCTTGGACAGGGGATGGGCAACGCCGTGGGAATGGCCATGGCCGAGCGCCATATGGCGGCCCGCTTCAACAGCGAAGGAAAAGAGATCATTGATCATTTCACCTATGTCATGTGCGGGGACGGCGACCTCATGGAAGGAGTCTCCATGGAAGCGGCCTCCCTTGCCGGCCATCTGGGGCTTTCCCGGCTGATCTGTATGTATGATGACAATTCCATTTCCATTGAGGGAGCCACCGATCTGGCCTTTACCGAAGATGTGAAGCTCAAGTTTGAAAGCATGAACTGGCAGGTCATTGAAGTGGTGGACGGAAACGACCTGGAAGCAATTTACAACGCAATCGATACGGCCCGTTCGGAAACGGAAAAGCCGTCCATGATCAAATTGAAAACCGAGATCGCTTACGGCAGCCCTTCCAAGCAGGGGTCAGCAGGTGCGCACGGGGCGCCCCTGGGCGAAGAAGAGGTCCGGAAGGTCAAGGAATTTTTCAACTTTCCGCCGGACAAAAACTTCTATGTGCCGGATGAAGCGCTTCAGGAAAGGGAACGAATCATTGAAAAAGGCGAGACCCTTGAAGGAGAATGGCAGGAACGGTTCAACGCCTTTAAGAAAGAGGCCCCCGGACTTGCCGACCTGTTTGTGGACGCGGTGAGCGGTTCTCTCACACAGGGGTGGGACAAGGATATTCCTGTATTCAGTCCCTCGGATGATCCGGTGGCCACAAGGGCTGCATCCGGCAAGGTGATCAACGCCATCGCCCCGAACCTGCCCGTTCTCATGGGCGGATCCGCAGACCTGGCCCCGTCCAACAAAACCTATATCGAAGGGGAACCCGATTTCGGTAAAGGATCGTACCACGGCAGAAACATCCGGTTCGGCGTACGCGAACATGCCATGGGAACGGTGGTTTCCGGGCTGTGTCTGCACGGCGGTGTCCGTCCCTACGGGGGAACTTTTCTCGTGTTTGCCGATTATATGCGCCCGGCCGTCCGGGTGGCCGCCATCATGAAGCTGCCGGTGATTTATGTGTTCACCCATGACAGCATCGCAGTGGGAGAGGACGGTCCCACCCACCAGCCGGTGGAACATGCCGCTTCCCTGCGGGCGATTCCGGGGATCAACGTGATCCGGCCGGCGGATGCCAATGAAACCGCGCGCGCCTGGGAAAAAGCCCTTGAAACCAACAGCTGTCCGACCGCCCTTCTGTTGAGCCGCCAGAAACTGCCGCATCTGGATCTTTCCGAAGCCGACGGAAATCTGGAAAACGGGGCTTACATCGTCAGGGATTCAAAAGAAACGCCCGAGCTGATCCTCATCGGGTCGGGGGCGGAACTGCATGCCTGCATGGAGGCTTCCGAAGCTCTCGAGAAAGAAGGGGTCAAAGTCCGCGTGGTGAGCATGCCCTCCTGGGAGCTTTTTGAATCGGCCCCTGAATCCTACCGGCAGCGGATTCTGCCGGATACCGTCAAAAAACGGGTTGCTGTGGAAGCGGGAAGCCCCATGGGATGGGACCGGTTTGTCTCCTGTGAGGGCGCGGTAATCGGTATCGATACCTTCGGTGCATCCGCACCCGGGGGAAGGGTGCTGGCCGAGTACGGGTTCACGCCGGGAAACATCGTTTCAAAAGCAAAGGAAGTGCTCGGCAGGTAAGCCGGCTTACAAAAACAAGGCTTGAAAACCTTCACGCGCTCTGGAGGTTTTCAAGTTTTTTTTCAAGGGGTTTGACTTTTTCTTCCTCCCCTTTTTTCTCTAATTCTTCCAGCTTCTTTCTCAGCTTGGGGATGATTTCATTTTGAATTTTGTCCCGGGTCTTTTTTCCGGCGGTTTTCATCCTTTCGGCAAGCGCTTCCACCTCTTTTTCAAATCTTTTGTACCGCTCGCTTTCGGGCAATTGTTTCATATCCCTGATAAAAGATTCAAGTCCACGGTCCAGATCATCCACCATGTCTTTGAAAACCCCCATGGCGGAATTCGGTGCATACGGTTGTCCTTGTACGGTTTTTCCACTCTCGATAGGGCTGCCGGTTTCGGATTCGTGTTCCATGAACAGCGCTTTCTCTTCCGCATTGGAAGGATCAGGTGCGATGTAGAAGACGGAATCGGTGCGTACGGCATTCCGGAACTCCTTTTCAATTTTCACGGAGACCGCGAATTCTCCGTCTTGAGAGTACTCGATCCGGTCCACGGTGCCGATGGACTTCTGTTTGAAGATAACCGGTGCCGACTGTTTCAATCCTTTCACCGTGTCAAACGTGATGTTCAGTTCAAACGGGGTGCAGCCGGAAATCACAAAAAACATGAAAAAGTTCAGCAAAAGCAGTGCGTTTTTGGAAATGGAAAGTCTCATTTTCAGGTAAGCTCCTCCTCTGAAAGATCATATAAGAGGCTGATCCCTCCTGCGAGCTGTGATATAATCACGCTCAATTAATAGCGCAGTCCATAAATGGCTGCAAAAA
>CAYFVA010000040.1:0-13185 GCA_964346265.1 uncultured Desulfobacterales bacterium | reverse complement strand
CCGCCCGCTCCGGACGTGCTTGTATTCAACACCAACCAGTGCCGGGACGTGCAGGACTGGTTCCTCTGGTACGCGAGAAAATACAACGTCCCCATCCTCGGCATTCACACCCACGTGGGCGTGGGCACTGTCACTGGGGACCATATCCACTCTGTGGCCGGCCAGTTGGAAAAGCTCGTCTCCTTTCTGGAGGAAATCACCGGCACCCGGCTGGACCCGGCTGAACTCAAACGGGTGACCGATCTTTCCAGGCAGTGCTCTGACCTCTGGAAACAGGTGCTCGAGACGGCCCGGTTCAAACCATCCCCCTTGTCGTTCTTTGATGCGGCCACCCTGATGGGGCCGGCCGTGGTGGGCAGGGGCACCCGGGAGGTCTGCGAGGTCTATGAGAAGCTTCTTTCCGAACTGAACCAGCGGGTGGATTCGGGAACAGGGGCGGTGCCGGGTGAACGATTCCGGATCTACTGGGACGGCATGCCGGTATGGGGGAGACTCAGCACTCATTCCCGGCTTTTCTCCTCTCTTGCCGCCTGCGTGGCAGCCTCCACTTACTGCTCAAGCTGGATTTTCACGGCCCTTGACGGAGGCAAACCCTTTGAGAGCATGGCCCGGGCCTACACCGAGCTTTTCATCGTCCGCTCGGACCCGTACAAGGAGAAGTATATCAAGGAAATGCTCGAGCTTTTTTCCATTGACGGAATCGTATTTCACGATGCAAAAACCTGCCCCAACAACTCCAACAGCAGATACGGCATGCCTGAGAGGCTCCGGCGGGAAACCGGAATCCCCGCTATTGTCATCAATGCAGACCTCAACGACATGCGGCTGATTTCGGATGAACAGACCAGAACCAATATCGAGGCGTTTATGGAACAGATAGAGGAAAACACACCAACAGGCAAGGAGGAGCGACATGGCTGAATGGCTGAACCTCGGACAGACGGTAAAAGTCAGGGCGAAAACGCATCCCGGCCGAATCTGTTTCGAGGATGAAAACCGGTCGTTCACGTATGAGCAGACCAACAAAAGAGTGAATATACTGGCCAACCGTTTTGTGGAAATGGGGCTTCAGCAACAGGACCGGGTGGCGGTTCTCATGGAAAACAGCATTGAAATGGCAGAATTGTTCATTGCCTCTGCAAAGGCCGGTATCGTGATCGTGCCCATCAATTTCCGGCTGGCCGGACCGGAAATCGAGTATATTCTGACCGATTCCGGGGCAGGCGCCGTGATTGCAGACGACGAGTTCGCTCCGGAAATTGACGGGGTTCGAAACAGTCTGGCGGTAATCGATCCCTCCCGTTTCATTGTAAAAGGTGTTGAACTGCCTGGCTGGACTCCCCTGGACCGGCTTCTGGAAAACGGGGATGAAGCCGAGCCTGCCGCGGACGTCCGCCCCTCGGACACCTGGATTCACATTTACACCTCCGGCACCACAGGCAAACCCAAAGGAGTGATCCGGTCCCACAAGTCCCATATCGCCTTCTACCTGATCAATGCGGTGGAATTCGGATTCAGCGAGTCGGACAAGTGTATGAACGTGATGCCGCTTTGCCACATCAATTCCACCTTCTATACCTTCACGTTCACCTATATCGGCGGGTCCGCCTACATCCACCCGGCCCGTTCCTTCAGGCCGGAACAAATCCTGGAGATCATCGAGAGACACAAAATCACCTTTATTTCCCTGATCCCCACCCACTACAACCTGATTCTCAATCTCCCGGAAGAAAAACGGAACCGGGATGTCTCCTCGATTAAAAAACTGCTCTGTTCTTCGGCACCGGCAAGAAAGCAGACCAAACTTGAAGTGATGGAATTTTTCTCCGGCGTGGAACTCTATGAAGCTTACGGCTCCACAGAAGCCGGCATCGTGACCATACTCAAGCCTGAAGACCAGTTGAGAAAACTCGGGTCCATCGGACACGAAGTGGCAGGGGCGGACCTTGTCAAGCTTCTGGACGACGAGGGCGCGGCAGTGGAGCCCGGACAAGTGGGAGAACTCTATTCCAGGGGCCCCATGCTCTTTGACGGGTATTACAATCTGCCGGAAAAAACAAGCCAATCCTTCCGGGGCGGCTGGTTTTCAGCAGGCGACATGGCGGTGATGGATGAAGACGGATTTTACGCCATTGTCGACAGAAAGGACAACATGATCATCACGGGCGGGGAAAACGTGTACCCCAGCGAAGTCGAAGAGGCTGTGGCTGCCCACGATGCCGTATTTGACTGTGCCTGTGTCGGGGTGCCGGATGACAAATGGGGGGAAAAGGTGGTGGCCGTGGTGACCTTGAAATCCGCCGGTTCCGGGGATTCGGTATCAGGCGATGATATAAGGGAATTTTGCCGGAATAAAATCGCCGGATACAAAATCCCCAAGCAGGTGTTTTTCATCACAGAGGATGAAATGCCGAGAACCCCGACCGGCAAGATTCTTCACAGGAAACTGAGAGAAAAGTTCTCTGACGTATAAACCGCAACTTCGGAGGTGATCCAGATGCTCAACAATGCATTCATTCCGTATCAAGGCTATTTTTCCTCTCCTTTCTGCCGGTGGCAGGGGAGCATGGCAAACGAAAACGCCATCACGCTCGGGGCAGACACGTCCCGGCAATGGCTTGCTGAAAAACAGATCGATCCGACCCTTTTTGATTACCTGATCCTCGGCGTCACCGTGGGACAGCCCAAACTCTTTTACGGAGGCCCATGGGCATCCGCTCTGATCGGGGCGGAAAACATCCCCGGACTTCTTGTCAGCCAGGCCTGTTCCACATCCACCACAGGGATCTTCCAGGCGGCCGTGGGCATTGAAACCAACCTGTATACGGCTGCATACACCCTGATGACCGACAGATGCTCCAACGGGCCCCACACCGTATGGCCCAATCCAAAAGGACCGGGCGGACAGGTGATCTCGGAAAACTGGGTCATGGACCATTTCAACTACGACCCGTGGGGTGGACAGGCCATGATCGAGACCGCCGAGAACGTGGCAAAGGAGGCGGGCATCACCCGGGAGCAGTGCGACGAAGTCGCCGTGATGCGGTATGAACAATACGCCCAGAGCCTCGCCCATGACCGGGCGTTCCAGAAAAAGTACATGTTTCCCGTCCGGATCAAGGTGTCCAGAAAAAAGACCGTTACCGTGGAAGAGGACGAAGGAGTCATGCCGTCCACAAAAGAAGGACTTGCCTCCCTGAAACCCCTTCTTCCCGGGGGAGCGCACAGTTTCGGCTCCCAGACCCACCCGGCGGACGGAAACTGCGGCATGATCGTCACTTCTAAAGATCGTGCCGCCGAGGTCAGCGCAGATCCGGCCCGGGACATTCAGGTGGTGTCCTACGGGTTCTCCCGGGCGAAAAAGGCATTCATGGCCATGGCCGTGGTGCCGGCCGCTCAAATGGCGCTTGACAAGGCCGGGATTTCCATGAACGACATCGGGGTGGTCAAGACCCACAATCCGTTTGCCGCCAATGATGTTTATCTGGCCCGGCAGATGAATATCGATCCGGCCTCGTTTAACAACTTTGGATCCTCCATTGTTTTCGGCCATCCCCAGGCCCCGACTGCAGGACGATGCATCATAGAGGGGATAGAGGAACTGGCGGAGAAAGGCGGCGGATACCTCCTGTTTACCGGGTGCGCCGCAGGGGACACCGGAGCGGCCATTGTGCTGAAAATGGGATAACAGTCCGGAGGCCTATGAGATACCCCAAAACCTGCATGCTCAAAGACTGCAATGATGCGGTCATACGCTTGATCAGAGAAGAAGACAGGGAACTTCTGGAAACGTTTTACAAATCACTTTCCGAAGAACAGAGATGGTACATGGAAAACGATTTTCTCGATCCCGCGGTCATGGACCGGTGGTTTCGAAAGGTTTCACGGGAGGAGCTGACATCCGTGATCGCTTTGTGTGAAAACCGGATCGCAGGCCATGCCACCCTCCATGTCCCTGAATTCGGCTCCACCCGGCATGTGGGCCGGTTCCGGATCATTGTACACCCGGATTTCAGAAAACAGCGGCTGGGAACCTGGATCCTGCTGGACATTATCCAGCTTGCCGTGGACAGGGAGCTTGAAATGCTCCGAACCGACGTGGTCGCAGGGATCGAGGATGCGGCAATCGATGCCGTTGCCGGATTCGATTTTTTCAAGTATGCTGTAATCGAAAAATACGTAAAGGACCCGGAGGGCAATTTTCATGACCTTGCGATCATGATCAAGCGGTTACACAAAAACTGGAGCGATTTTTAACCTGTTGAACACTCAGCCGCCGCAGGAAAAGCCGGAAAACGTGCGGATCCTTTCTTTTTGCAGCCCGGAGACAATCCGCACGTTTTCCTTTGCCAAAAGTTTCGGTACTTTTGCCAGATACAGATCCATTTATACCCGGCGCGAGAGCCTTGAGAAACTCGCCTCAAAAGAAGGCACCAACGTGACGGTGGCCGTGGACGGAACCGATACCATCATCGGATTTGCCGTAATGGACTCTCCTGAAGATCCGGAACGCTGGGCCGCCGTGGGCCGGGATGCCGTCATACAGATCAAATCCCTTGAAGTGATCCGAAAGATGAGATCAAAAGGTATCGCTCCGGCCCTTTTGAAAGGACTTCTCGCAGACCCCTTCATTGAAAACAAAATCCTTATCCTGGTGGCGTACTCATGGACATGGGATCTGGAGGGTACAGACCGGTCGGTCCCGGCCTACCGGAACAAACTGATCACACTTTACTCCGGGTTCGGTTTCAAAGAGTATCCCACCAACGACCCCAACGTCTGTCTTAAACCGGAAAACCTGTTTATGGCCCGGATCGGCTCAAAGATCGGCAAAGAAACCAAAAAACGCTTCAAATGGGCCTGCTTCGGCCAGACGCCCTAAACACATCCATGCCGGCCGGATCCGGTACTATTGACATTTTCATTTATAGAGTTTTTTCTCTACACCCCTGCCGCTTGCCCGGGCACAGATAAAAAGATCTCCATTGACCGCCCGGGCGGTGAGAACGATAAACACGTTGTCCGCATCCCGGTTGACCACGGAGATAAGGCCCTTGGCCCGTTCCAGGCCGGCCTCGGCCGGGTTTTCCTCGTCCATGGCATCTCTTTTTACACACATTATGCCCATCTCCCGGCACCGGGTGACAGCCTCCTCGTTTCTATCGAGGACAACGATGGAGATACCGTTTCCGTGCAGAGCCTGCAGGCGTCCCGGTGTGAAATGAAGCGCCCTCTCCCGAACCCGAAGCTTCTATATTGACGTTGCTGTTTTCGGATGATTATGCTAATTGTGTTTGAATCGTGTGCATATAACGACAAAAGAGGCTGAAAACCGGAGAGATATTATGACCGAGACACCCAAAAAAATCCTGATCCTTGATGATGAAGAGAGCATACGGCAGAGTATCGCCGCGTTCATGGAGGATGAAGGCCTTGTGGTTTACCAGGCCGGCAGCGCGGAAGAAGCGCTGGTCATTCTACAGGAAAACGACATTTTCGGGGCGGTGGTGGATATCCGGTTACCCGGGGAAGACGGGAACAGTTTTATGACAAAAGCCCATCAAATCAATCCGGACATCAGACTGATCGTAAACACCGGATCCGCCGATTACATCCCGCCGGACGATGTCAAAAAGCTGGGGGTTTCTTCCAAAAGAATATTCATTAAACCGGCCGACCTGAATCAACTTGTAAAGATACTTTTCGGCGAGGTCTGACAATGGAGGACACCCGGGGGAAGTCGATTCTGATCATCATGGAGGTTTTGATCCGGATTCCATGCAAACTCGAACCTGAAACCTGAAATTTTACTGAAAATGCAATTTTTAAATCCTTCCAGATGGTATCTGCACCCGGTTTTCATTTTTTCCTGCTCGATCATCGCCCTGGCAGCGGCGCTGGTCATCACCGTGTACTGGTACATGGAAATCACCGCCGCCCTCGAGACCATCATTAAAAAATTCCCTATCGAACCGGCTCTGATTTTTCCCTCCAAGACCGGCATGATCATTCTGGTGCTGACACTTCTGGTGGCAGTGGTGCTCACCGGCATACTGCTGGCCTTTATCTACTACCAGAAAACAGCGAACCTGTTCCGGCTGCAGCACAACTTCATTTACAACTTCACCCACGAACTGAAAACTCCGGTTACCTCTTTGAGGATATACATCGAAACATTCATCCGGCACGACCTTGATCCGGCCGACATCAAAAAATACAGTGAATACATGCTCAAGGACGTGAGCAAGCTCACCGAAAACATCAACCGGATCCTCAACCTTGCCAAAATGGAAAGCGAAAGCTATGGGGCGGAGCTGATCAATGCGGATCCGATTGAGCTGATCCGCGATTTTCTGAACAAAAACCAGACCCTTTTCCGAAAACTGGACATCACACTGGAACCGGATGAAACCAGGGAATTCGTATGCCCGGTGAACGTATTCCTTTTTGAAATGCTTCTGATGAATCTCATCTCCAATGCAGCCAAGTACAATGATTCACAAACGCCGAGGCTCGAAATCACCACTGAGCAAATGAAAAACAGATACCTCATCCATTTTGCAGACAACGGAATCGGAATCGATAAGAAGGAAACCGGCAAAATCTTCCGCAAATTTTACCAGTCCCACAGGATGGAATCAGGAGAGGTCAAAGGAAGCGGACTCGGACTTTACCTTGTGTTCAGCATCGCAAGAATTCACGGCTGGAAAGTGGCCGCACAAAGCGAGGGGCCGGGCAAAGGAACCGTATTCACCCTTTCTATTTTCAGAAAAAAGACAAACGACGCCAACGGAAAAACGCTATGGAGAATGCTAAAAAAGAGCGTATCCTGGTCATAGAGGATGAGAATCATATTGCCCAGGGACTCGAACTGAACCTTTCCAAGCAGGGATACGATGTCAGAATCACCGGGGACGGGCTCCAGGGCCTGGACAAATGGCGGGAATGGAAACCGGATATCATTGTGCTGGATATCATGCTGCCCATGATCGACGGATTTTCGGTCCTCCGAACCATCAGAAAAGAAGACGAAAAAATTCCCATTCTGATCCTTTCCGCCAAAGGGAATACCGAAAACAAAATTAAAGGATTGAAATACGGAGTGGATGACTATCTTGCCAAACCGTTCGACCTGGAAGAGTTCATGCTGAGAATCGAGAGGCTGCTGAAAAAAAAGGAATGGTACGAACCCGCCACCTCCCATACGCAAGAAGCGAAAGAGTTGTTTAACGGAAAAGAATACTCGTTCGGCCCCAATAAAATCGACTTTGTCGCCTGCAGAGCCCACTGCATGATCGGAGAGACCACACTCACCGAGCAGGAAATCACCCTGCTGAAAATCTTTATCTCCAACAGGGGAACGACCCTGTCAAGGGAAAAACTTCTGAAAGCGGGATGGGGATATACCAGCGACACATCCACAAGAACGGTGGACAATTTTATTGTCCGGTTCAGAAAGTACTTTGAGACAAACCCGAAAAAACCGAAGTTTTTCAAAAGCAGGCGGTCCGTGGGGTATATCTTTGATCATGATGACTGAGTCAGGACGGATTCTTTGCCAGAACAGTAAGAACATACGCCGAATCCACCCTGATTGAGTCAATCCGGACCGGAACCGGGTGTCCGTGGTAAAAGAGGTTCCCGTCCAGGACCTCCACCGCATGGAGGCTCTCGTTGAACCCCTTTTTTATCAGCTTGAGAAACGCTTCTTTCACGGTCCAGCTGGTAAAAATCCTTTCCGGGTCAGTCCCCATTCTCTTTCGTTCATTCTCTGTAAATGCGGTTCGTAAAAATCCATCCCCGGGGGTCCGGCCGATATGCTCCACATCCAGCCCGATGTGCCCGGCCGCTTCAGGCATTGCCGCAGCAGCGGTGATGTTGCGGCAATGGGAAAGGGATATATCCAGGAAAGGAAACCCCGGCAGGTACGGGGCCCCCAGATCATGGTATGCCACAGCGATCTTTTGAAGTTCCATCTGCTTTTCTGCATACCTCATGGCCAGTTTTTTGAGAAGAAAGCGCCCGGCGGCCCATTCCATCTGCTTTTTCATGGCTTTAAATCCGTTCAGAAGCTCCATCTCCTCTTTTGAAAGAAATGGAACGGCAAAGTCGGATGAATCGAACGTGCGGTTTTTCCGGGCCGCATAATCCTGCAGATCAAACTTCGGAAAAAGCACTTCAAGCATATCCGCAGTCCGGCCGTACACAAGCACGGACCCTTTCCGGCCGAACAGATTCTCCCGGGAACGAAAGCCGAAGAAATCCGGGGCATTCAATTGATCCGGCGGCACCCGGCTAAATGGAGGTACCGGCATATGTTCACTGTTGTTTGAGTAAAAAATGGGGAGTGAATTTCGGTTCCAGATCCTCGACCGTAACCGCGCCGTACTCACTCTCCAGCTCGTCAAAAAGCTCCTCTGCAACCTCCGCTGTCAGGTCTGATACTTCCAGCTGTCCCCCTGTGATTTCCGCCAGCCACCCGATGAAATCATCCCGTTTCATCCGGTCGATCCGTCCGCTCCCGTCTTCGGCAAACAGGGAAGTATAAAACGGTTTAAAAGATTCCATTACAATGGCTTTCAGCGAAGTCTCCAGTTGAAGCCGCTGCCGGGCCCACATGGTCAGAAGCAATGTTTTATAGGTCAGCATCACGTCCTCGAATGCACTGATATCCGGAGCAACTGCTTTAATGATCCGGTCGGTTTCCACGAGTTTCTCCACCTCCCTTTCGGTTTCCCGGATCTCCCGGAGGGATTCGAAATTCCGATACAGCACTCCGGTTTCATAGTTGTCATAGTACAGAGGCCTTTTCAGCATCAGCCCGCCTGCAATGCCCAGCCATTTTTCCGCGAAAAAACTCAGCGGCAGATCATTGGCGCTGATGAAGCTCTCTTTGTACCATGATTCCACCCTGCGTTTCAGCCTGGCCGCCTCTGCAGAGCCTTTTCTGAAAATATCCTCGAGGAAATATTGCTGTACCGTCCTTGACGGATCATTGGCGTTAATGGTTTCGATCCCCACCGAAAGACAGGAAGATGTCTTTTCAATGGCTTTTTGCAGATCCTCTTTTTCGCGCACCCGGATCCGGTCCGCGGATATGACCTTGTTGACAAGCGATGCGAACTCCGCCTGAAGCTCCAGATAAAGACCGGATTCGATCTCCGCAAGGGCCCGGGTAAAAAGGGTCTCCTCTCCCATAAGATTTACGGGAAACTGGGGCGGAAGCCCCATATCCGGATCATATGAATGAATGTTTCCGGCGGCGGGCCGTTTTCTCGGTTTAAACCGCCCCGGAACCTGGTATATGCCGACGGCCTCATGCGGCGGCAGAAATCCATGCTCGGCAAGTCGTGCCGTTTTAAGCCGGAATTCCTCCTCTTCGATTTCCACCGGGATTAGATACCGGGTCTCCTGCAGCAGCCCGTGTACCACGGAAAGATCCATTTCCGCAATTTTATTGAGCATCCCGTGAATCGTATCCCTTGAAGAGGCCATTTCTTTTTCCAGCTCGGTCTCTGGTTCCTCGGGTGCATGGGGAAACCGGAAATAGAATTTGTCATCCATGGTCATGAAATCATCACTGAAATCCGAGGCTGATTCATCATGCTCCCGGATCCTGATTTCCATGTTTCTGGAAAAATAGTATTCGATAAAACCGGGTTTTTCCGTTACGATCCATCTGACCAGCCGATCCGGATCAGCCTGGAACAACAGATCGAGCATTTGGGTCATCCGGGGAACAAGAATCGTATCATCCTGCCACACCTCCATATCCAGAAGATGTTCCCATTGATCCGAAGAGGCCAGCGACAGCACCGGCACAAAATCGTCATGCCCCACCGTGTTCATCAGAAAATAAAGATCCTGCCCCGGAAACGACTGAATCAGTGCCGCCGGCCATTGGTATTCCAGAAGCCGGTCCACGGCCCTGTCTCTGTTGGTATTGAGAATCTCCTGCCTTTCAAGGGCCAGCTTTCGGTCCTTTTTTTTGAGATTCAACAGCCTGTAATCCGTCATTGTCTATCCATTTTGTTTTTCAGTGCATATTTGTATATAATTGTCCACCTCGGGCGCGCCCTTGAACTTTTCAAGATAAAAAAGCGCTTTGCGGAACCTCGAAAGGTTCATGCAGGAGACACCCATGCATATGGCAAGATCCCGGTCACCCGGGAAATGACCCATCCCTTTCTCCGCAATTTCCACGGCTTTGTCGAATTTTCTCTCCTTCATGTACATCATGCCGAGCCCGAGATACGCCTTGGCGTCATCGCAATAGGACAGAGATCTTTTAAACAGAATTTTCGCCGTGCTCCGGGTGTTTTTCACCATCTGATTGTCTGAATATTCCCCGAACGCAAACGTCATGGCCAGTCTTGCCAGAAAATCCGCATGCTCCGGGTAAAGCTCCGTCCTGTTCACCAGTGTAACCTGTACGGCGAATTTGTCAAGGTGATCAAAAAAGGTCTGTCGCAAACGTTTCCCGAACCCTTTCACCTTCTCAAAATCAAGCGCCGGATCCGCCTGAAACCAGGGAATATCCTCTATATTTTCCTGCCAGACCAGGTCGGTGATCCGATTCTCCTTTACAAGCCTGCGGTAAAACGATGTCCCCGGAAAGACCGTCAACACATGAAATATGGCGCTCAGCGGACGGATCCTGAGCATGAGATTGCAACTTTCTTCAATGGTCTCCTCGGTTTCCCCGGCAGCCCCGTAGATAAAATACGCCCTCGGCAAAATGCCGTATGCGGCCGTAAGATCGAACGCATTGATAATGCGGTCGGTTTTCACCGGTTTCCCCAGCGCCTTCCGGATCCGGTCCGAACCGCTCTCCACACCGAAACTGATCTGGATGCACCCTGCCTTTCTCATATAAAACAGCATTTCTTCGTCGATACAGTCCACCCGGGATATGGCATTAAAGGTAATGGCCAGGTTTCTTTCAGCAAGGGTTTGGCAAAGCTCTATCACCCTCTCCCTTTTTACGGTAAAGGTGTCATCGGAAAAAAAGAAATGAGTGATTCCTTTATTATACAGTCTTTCCACCTGGTCCGCCGCCCATGCAGCCGAATGGAACCGTACGCATCCCCGGCCCCAGAATGCGGGGGAACCGCAGAAACGACAGCTGCCGGGACATCCCCTTGAGAACGCCAGATGCCGGAAGGTGTACTCCTCTGCCGGATCCGGCAGCTCATCCAGGTTTTCAATCCGTTCTCTTTCAGCCGTCCTGAAGGGCCGCCCTTGTTTGAGCCAGGCAAGCCCGGGAATATGTTCCAATTGTTCAGGGGTTTTGGATTCCACCGCACAAACAAGCTGTGTCAACGTCCGTTCCCCTTCTCCGGCCACCACAAAATCGATTTGCGGCACGGACTGTAAAAAAAACTCTGCCAGAAAGGTGGGACAGGGGCCTCCGAACACCACGGTTGTTTTCGGCAAAACCGACTTGACAAGCTTTGCTCCATCCACTGCAGAAAAACGGTTTGCGTTCAAAACGGAAAATCCTACAAGCTGAGGCTTTTCCTTTTCAAGCAATTGTTTCAGATGGTGTGTCGGCTCTTCTTCCAAAGCCAGGTTCACAAACGTCACCTCGTGCCCTTCCTTTTTCAGGGCGGCGGCCAGATAATACAGTCCCACAGGGGCCGCAGACGTATCATATTCATTGATCCGCTCCTCCATCAGCTGAGGATTGATCAGAAACAGTTTCATACAGAACCGGTGCCGTACGACTTGATGATCAGTTCATCAAGCCCTCTTTTTGGTACGTGGTGGATGCCGTCTGCATCCCGGTAGTATCGAATATCCCCGTCCGCCCGGACCGGCTCGATCTGGACGGTCTCGGCGGGCTTTCCGAGTGCCAGCACCAGGAGAATTTCATACCGCTCGTCTATACCGAGTGAACTGCGCAGCTTTTTATGGTTGATAGCGCCGAACATACAGCCGGCAAGCCCTTTCTCCCTGGCACCGAGAAGGATGCTCTGGGCGGCGATGCCGTGGTCACACCTGAAATTCGGGGTAATAACCGTATCCCCCAGAATCACGATGTACGCAGCAGGTTTTTCCTCTTCGGCCGGCCCTTTCCAGTCCGTAAGATACGCAGCCCAGGCAAGGCAGGAAAAGATCTCTTCGTTTCGGGCCTCGTCCGCGGACAGGATATACTTCAACGGCTGGAGATTCCCGGCGGACGCAGACATTCTGGCAAGGTCCACAAGCGCCTCCAGAGTCAGCAGGGAAACCCGGTACGACGAATCAAATCTCCGACAGCTCCTGTTGTTTTTCACAGACTCGTGCATTGAATTCATACGCTTTCCTCCGACATTTTTGATCATCCGGATCTTCCTTATGGATGATGGATTTCAACCCACTTGAGAATTTTATCAAACTCGTCCACCACCTCAGCCAGCGCCCTTCCCCTGTGGCTCACCCTGTTTTTTTCATCCATGGTCAACTCGGCGAATGTTTTACCGTATTCCGGGCAAAAAAAGATCGGATCATACCCGAACCCGTTTTCCCCGGCCGGCTGGTTCGTGATCTCTCCCCGGCAGGTACCCTCGTAGGTCAGCGCCGCTCCCCGGGGAACGGCAATGGATATCACGCACTGAAAGAACGCTTTGCGGTTGTTTTTGCCTTTCATGTCCGAGAGAACCTTCTCAAGATTTTCCTGATCGGTGGCCTCTTTTCCGGCGTACCGCGCCGACATCACACCGGGAGCACCGGTAAGCGCCTCCACCACCAATCCTGAATCATCTGCAATGGCGGGAAACCCCAATATTCTTGCCGTTGTGGATGATTTTTTATACGCATTCCCGTCAAACGTATCCCGATCCTCTTCAACTTCCGGGATCGGCCCGAAATCGTCCAGATTTTTAACGGTTACCCCAAACTTTTTCAAAAGCTCGGCAAACTCCTTTTTTTTGCCTTTATTCCTTGTTGCCAGTACAAAAATTTGTTCCAATTGTCAGTGTCCTTTCAAATCACTCCAGAGGTTCATAACGCTCTTTGTCCCCGACCCTGTTATTTCAGCTATCCGTCTTTTTGTAAAGAAATTTCCCGATTCCGACAAAAGAGGAGTTGGGAACCAAAGATCCCGGATCCCGAAAAAATGCAGCGTAAAAAAAGTACAACCGGTCTGTCAGGAGGATTGCATCTTGCAAATATGTGCATATACTGGTAGTATGGAATGCTTTT
>CAYFVA010000039.1:0-13872 GCA_964346265.1 uncultured Desulfobacterales bacterium | reverse complement strand
AGGTCGAGAAAAAGCCTGTGAGAAAAGACTCGGACCAGGACGGTGTGTATGATGACGAGGATGAATGTCCGAACACTCCCCTGGGTGCTGATGTCAATTTCAAGGGCTGCTGGACCCTTGCCGGCGTTCTGTTCGACTTCAACAAAGCCTCTCTTAAAGACGAGTCTCATGACATGCTCGACAACGTGTACAACATTCTCCGGAAAAATCCGGGGCTTTCGGTCATCCTGAAAGGCCATACGGACAGCAGGGGCTCTGCCGGGTATAACATGGATCTTTCCCTGCAGCGGGCCCGATCGGTTCAAGGCTATCTTGTGGAAAAAGGCATTTCTCCTGACCGGATCGACGTAAAAGGTTTCGGGGAAACCGCTCCTGTGGCGGATAACGATACAGAGAGCGGAAGAGCGAAAAACCGGAGAGTGGAGATCGAGCCGGTGTATTAGCAAGAGACTGGAGACAAGAGACAAGAGACAAGAAATTCGGCTGTTTAAATGAAAAAGCAGCGAGAGATGCCATGAAGTTCATGAAGGAGCTGAAGAAAAACCTTCATGAACTTCATGCGCTCGTTGTGCCGATCACTAGAACTTGTCGTAAAAGATCATGTCCATGTCCACCCCGAAGCTGTCCAGGGTTTCCACTATACCGTCCACCATGGGCGGCGGCCCGCACAGGTAGTATTCCACTTCAGCCGGATCGTCATGGTCTTCCAGATAGTCTTTTGCCAGATAGTTCTGAATGTAGCCTGTGAATCCTTCCCAGGGAGGGTCTTCAGCCGGCCGGGACAGGGCCGTCCGGTAGAAGAAGTTGGGGTACATCTCCTCCAGTTTGCGGAACGTGTCATGGTAGCACATGTCCTTTTGAGATCTCGCCCCGTACCAGAGACTGATTGTCGATTCGGTCTTTCCGCCCTCGAGCAGGTCGAGGACGTGGGAGCGCAACGGCGCGATTCCGGCGCCGCCTCCGATAAAGCACTTTTCCCTGTCGCTCTCCTTGACGAAAAAGTCGCCGTACGGCCCGCTCACCGTGACCCGGTCCCCGGGTTTGAGCCCGAATACGTAGGAAGACCCGAAACCGGGCGGAATACCCGAGGTTCCCGGAGGCGGCGTGGCGATTTTCACCGTCATCTTGAGAATATCCGTTTCATGGGGCGGATTGGCAAGGGAGTACGCCCGAAAGCCGGGGCTGACACCGGAAGAAGTGAGTTCCATAAGATTGTACTTTTTCCATTCGCTCACATACTTGCTGTCGATGTCAAAATCCTTGAAGCAGAATTCGTACTCGGGCACGTCGATCTGGATATACGCCCCCGACTTGAAAGAAAGGGGCTCGTCCGGCCGGAGCACCAGCTCCTTGATGTAGGTGGCCACATTGTCGTTGGAGACCACTTCGGCGCCGATCTTTTTGATGCCGAACACCGCCTGGGGAAGTTCGATCGCCATGTCGTCCTTTACCTTGAGCTGGCAGGAAAGACGTTTCCCCGCTTTTTTGTCGGCAAGCCCGAGATGGGCAAGTTCGGTGGGAAGAATCGCGCCTGCGCCCTCTTTGACCACGCATTTGCACATGCCGCATGAGCCGCTGCCCCCGCAGGCCGACGGAAGGAAAATGTCGTTCTGTCCCAGAGCGGAGAGAAGAGAGGGGGTGCCGGTAACGGTAAGAGGGTTTTCCTCGTCCTTGTTGATGACGATATTCTTTTCTCCCTCGGACGAGACCCTGGACTGCACAAACAGCAAAAGTCCCACCAGGGTAAAAATCACAAGGAAAAACACCGCAAGGCTGACAACGTAAATCACAGCATCCGCTCCTTACAAGGTAATGCCTGAAAACATCATGAACGTCATGGCCATGAACCCGGCCACGATCATGGTGATGCCGAATCCTTGAAGGCCTTCGGGTACATCTGCATACCGCATCTTCTTTTTAATGGCCGCCATGCCGACAATGGCCAGCATCCAGCCGGTCCCGGAGCCTGCGCCGAACACGATGGACTCGATCAGGGTGTACTGCCGTTCCACCATGAAGAGAGCCGTACCGAGTATGGCGCAGTTCACCGCGATCAGCGGGAGAAACACCCCGAGGCTTGCGTAAAGCCCCTGGGAATACTTGTCGATAATCATCTCCACCGCCTGGACAATGGCGGCGATCACCGCAATGAACGTGATATACTTGAGAAAACTTAAGTCCATCCCGGGCAGGCCGGCCCAGGAAAGCGCGCCCGGCGCCAGCAAGTAGTAGTAGATGAACCAGTTGACAGGTGCGGTCACGGTGAGCACGAAGATTACGGCGAATCCCAGTCCCACGGACGTGTCGATGTTGTTGGACACGGCAATGAACGAGCATATTCCCAGAAAATAGGAAAGAAGGATGTTGCCGATAAAGACCGAGTTGACAAAAAGACTCAGAAGATCCGTCATACGTTACTCTCCTGCTCGCTGTTCATGGGACACCCCGGGCAGGCTGTTCTTGATCCACACCAGGATGCCGATGATGAAAAACGCGCCCGGTGCCAGCACCATGATGCCCATGTTCGAATATCCGGCTTCATACAGCCACTGGGGCACAACCGCAAATCCGAAGAGTTTACCTGAACCGGCAAGCTCCCGGACAAACGCCACCGCCAGAAGGATCACGGCATAACCGGTGCCGTTGCCCAAGCCGTCCACAAAAGAGGGCAGCGGCGGATTGGCAAGGGCGTAGGTTTCCGCCCTGCCCAGCACGATGCAGTTGGTGATGATCAGTCCCACGAACACGGACAGCTGTTTACTGATATCGTACAGGAATGCCTGGAGCACCTCGTCGGTAACGATCACCAGGGACGCGATTACGGTCAGCTCCACGATGATCCGGATGGTCGAGGGGATCTGCTTGCGCAGGATCGAGATGATCAGGTTGGAAAGCGCGACCACGGCGGTCAGTGCAATTCCCATGACAAGGGCGGTCTTGAGCTGGACGGTCACGGCCAGCGCCGAACAGATTCCAAGCACCTGGTAGGCCACCGGGTTTTCCTTCCACACCCCTTTGATGAAAATGGTTGTCAAACTGTCGGTTCTGTCACTCATTCATTCCATCCCTGTTTTCAAAAGCCGGCTGGTCCTGCTGCCGGAATTTTACCGATACCGGTTCGTACGCCTTTAATTCCTTTTTGATCCCTTCGGTCAGGTACTTGCCCGTCAGCGTCGCCCCGCTGATCCCGTCCACGTAATGTTTTTGTTTTTCTTGGGGCAGTTCCTCCGCCTCTCCCTTGGCCACGGCCACGGACACGAATTCTCCGGACCGGTTCACGATCCTTTTGCCCACAAAATTTTTCCCGAACCATTCCTTCTCGATCTCCCCGCCAAGGCCGGGGGTCTCTGAATGGTTGTACACGCTGAAACCGGCCACGGTTTTTCCGTCCTTTTCAATGGCCATGTACCCGTTGATCTTTCCCCAAAGCCCCCTTGACTCGATGGGCACAATGTAGGCGGCAAGTTCACCGTTGATTTTATACAGATACAGGGTGAGTCCCTTCCCTTTGTCTGATCGGATGAGCCGGCCTTCGTTGTCCACCCGGACCTTTTCGATCCGTTGTTCATAAAGCGCCCTGATCTGCTCGTCCGACCCGGGATCCCGTCCGTCAAACGCACCTGCAGCGGACAGGACATTTTTCTGCCTGTCCAGTTCCTTGTTCTCAAGCTGGAACTTTTTCAAGCCGGTGGACGCACCTGTGATCAGAAGACCACATACAAAGGCGATGATGGCGGCAAACCGGAACGCCCGGAACTTTTCCTTTGCGTCAGACATTGGGGATCCTCTTTTTCACGGCAAGCCCAACCGTAACATGATCGATGAGCGGTGCAAAGACGTTCATGAAGAGAATGGCCAGCATCACTCCTTCCACGAAGGCCGGGTTCACCGCCCGCAGAATAACGGTCAATGAGCCGATGAACACCCCGTACATCCAGCGGCCGGAGTCTGTACCCGGAGCGGAAACCGGTTCTGTGGCCATGAAACAGATCCCTAATGCAAATCCGCCGGAAAAAAGATGGAGAAGGGGGCCTGCGGAAAACCACGTCCCTTCCGGTCCCGGAAGAAGCTGAAAAAGGATTGACGTGGCCACAAGGCCTGCAATACCGCCGAGTATGATCCGGAAGTTGGCGATTCTCGTTACCACCAGAAACGCGCCGCCGACAAAGCACAGCAGGGCGGAGGTGCCGCCGATGCTGCCGGGATAAACACCGAGAATCAAAGTTTTCAGCGTAAAACCGGCCTCGACCACCACGTCTCCAATCGCTTCGGTGCTGCTGGAAAGGGCCAGGGGAGTGGCTGCGCTCACCGCGTCCACGGCCCGCTCTTTTATGGTCCACACCGCGTTCCCGGACATGGTGGCCGGATACGAAAAAAAGACGAAAGCCCGGGCCGCAAGTGCCGGGTTCAAAAGATTCCGGCCCGTGCCGCCGAAGATCTCCTTTCCCATGACGATGCCGAAGGAGATCCCCGCCGCCACCTGCCACAACGGAATGGTGGGCGGCAAGGTCAGGGGAAACAGGAGACCCGTGACCAGGAATCCTTCTGAAATTTCATGCCCTCTCAGGCTTGCAAACAGGATTTCCCAGAAAAATCCCACGATGTACGATACCAGGATAATCGGGATCACGTGCACCGCACCGGTGGCGAGTGTGTCCAGGAAGCCGGCCGGGGTTCCGGCGGCCCACCGGGCCTGGAGCCCGGCATTGTAGATCCCGAAAAGCGTCACCGGAAAAAGGGAGATGAGCACGAAGCTCATGAACCGTTTCAAATCCAGGTTGTCCCGGATGTGCGGGGCGGTTTGAACCTGCGGGGAGGGAAAGAAGAATATGGTTTTTGTGGCCTCGTATATGGCGGCAAGCCGAACGAGTTTCCCGCCGGTTTCAAAATGGGGATCGAGCCGTTGGAAGGTGGTTTTCAAAAATTTCATGGATCAGCCCCTCTCCTTGTAATACGAAAGTTTCGCCGATCGGAAGGTGTCGGAAAGTTCGATTTTCGAAGGGCACACAAAGGTGCAAAGCCCGCACCCCGTGCAGTCGAGAAGCCCCATGGCGACCACCTCTTCCGTTTCTCCGGCAAGGGTCGCTTTCATGAGAAAATGGGGATAAAGATCCACCGGGCATTTTTTTTCGCACAACCCGCAGTTCACGCAGGCCCGCCCTTCCCCGTGAAGCGTGGTGTCTGTGAACAAAGGACTTTTTTTGAATCTGGATAGAAATGTGCCGGACTCGCTTGCTTTATCAGGTCCGGGCCGGATGAATCCGAGTACCTCGTCGGTTTCCGGTTCCAAAAGAACTGTAGCGGAAGATTCAAACAGCCCCATGTGGGCCTTTGGGGAAGGCCGATACCCGTTGAACACGCCTCCGGTGATCACGGACCCGCCCTCCGGAACCGGACCGGTCAGATGCCGGACCGGGCTGCCCTGTCGGGCCGGGACGTGGGCCGGATTTTTTACATGGGTTCCTGCAACGGAATAGACCCGCTGGATGGGAAATTTCCCTGTCAAAAAAAGTTCGCCCACATCGGCAAGATCCTGTCCGTGGATGTAACAGGCCGGGTTGTCCGATGCCGACGTCCGGATCCGGTAGAGAATCACCCCCGGTTCTCCTGAAGGATACCGGGCACCGGTTACATGGGTGATATGGTGTTGTATGGCAAAAAGGTTTGAAAGTTCGTCTTCCGGTGCGGCCACCACCACTTTCCGGGCAAGCTTTGCCATGATCTCAAGCCCGAACTCAAACGCTTCCATTCGTTGTTCCAGATATACCGACGGCAGCGGAGAATACATGTCCCCGGCCCGAAGCGGCACGATGATCAGGGGAAAATCCGCGGTAGCAGCCGCCGTGTCCCGGAACGGGAACTGCCGCAGGTACGGCCACATGCCGCAGCGCTTTAAAAGATCCACAAGATCGGCAACCGGCATGGATTCCAGTTTTTCCGAAGTTAGTTTTTCAAAATTCTCGGTTGTTTCGTTTCCATCGAGCCGGATCACGATTTCCTCGATCACACGCCTCGGCCCGTATTTGATGTTCTCCACCGTGCCGCCGCCCGTGGAGAGAAACTGTATTGACGTGTCCCGCTTGTCTTCAAACAACGGGGTGCCGATGGAAACGAGATCGCCCTGCTTGACCAGGAGTCTCGGTTTTACGTGAGGAATCCGGGCCGGCAGGGCCGCCACAGTGGCCGGCTTTTCCGCAGTCACAATCTCCCTCCCGGGAGTTCCGGCAAGCTCGGTGTCAAATGTTTTTGTAAGATCGAGTCTCTTCATGTATGCCGCATCCGCTGCCGATTCCGTCAAGCGTTCATCCGTCGCAGGTTTTCCTGGTAAGAGAGAGCTTCGGTATCCCGGAAAAAGATCCCCAGCCGGAAGGGTTCATTCTCAGCCAGCCGAACCGCCGCTTCAAGCGAAGAGGAATCATGGGCCGAATCCAGGAAGGCTGTATTTTCCCGCAGCCGCTTCCAGGTAAAGTTCTCCTTGTCAAAGGTTACACAGGGGGTCAGGATATGAACAAAACTGAATCCCTTGTGTTCGGTGGCAAGGCGGATGATCTCTTCCAAGCCTTCCGGTTCCCCTGCAAATCCCCTTGCCACGAAGGAAGCCCCGTAGGCAAGGGCCAATTTCACCGCATTCAGGGGCTGGTCCGGGTTCCCCGAAGGATGGGAACTTGTGGCCATGCTGTAGGGGGTTGTGGAGGAGGACTGGCCCTTTGTCAGTCCGTAAATGGAGTTGTCGAACAACAGAAGGGTGATATCGATATTTTTCCGGGCGGCATGGGGCAGGTGACCGCCGCCGATACCGAGGGCGTCCCCGTCTCCTGCCACGGCAAATACGGTGAGATCTTCTCTGGCAAGCTTCACCCCGGAGGCCACGGGTACCGACCGGCCGTGAAGCGTATGCAGCCCGTAGGAATTCACGAAAATGGGGGTTCTTCCGGAACACCCGATCCCGCTGACCGTGCAGATGTTTTCGAATTTCAGTTCCATTTTCCGGCATGCCTTGTAAAAGGCGTCCATGATACCGAAGTATCCGCATCCCGGGCACCAGGTGGGAAGATCCGGGGACCGGTACTTCAGAAAGTCCTGTTTTCTAACGCGTTCAAGCTGTTCATCCGGATAACTGGTCTGAATCGGTTCCATACAATCACATCTCCCTGATTTTCTGAAGAATATCCTCGGCCGCCATGGGAAGGCCGTTCACAAAGTTGAGTCGTTCCACCGGTCCGGACAGGATCCTTGTGACCTGGTTGGCGAACTGGCCGGTATGGTTGAGTTCCGGGACCAGCAGCTTTCCGCACCGGGCGGCGAATTTCTTTACATCCTCTTCCGGGAACGGGGAGAGCATGAGGCTGCTGAAGCAGGCCGCCCGGATTCCTTCTTTGGAAGCAGAAGCCACTGCATCCCGTGCCGCCCCTGCGGACGATCCCCAGGAAATCACGCCGATGTCCACTTTTCCTTCGGCTCCGTAAATTTGAGGGGGCGGCGCTTCGGTGAGCGCCTGTGCGTGTTTTCGGAATCGTTTTTCAGTCATGTCCGTGTGGACTTTCCCGTCATAGTTGGGTCTTCCCTGTTCATCATGCTCAAGTCCTGTGGAAAAATACATGCCCCCGGGCGTGCCCGGAATCGTTCGCGGGGATATGCCGGTTTCGGTGAGCTGGTACCGCTTGTAATTCTCCAGTTCTTCTTTGTCCGGAGCGATGTTGGCATCCATAAGATCCTGCGACACCGGGGCGGGGATATCAATGTTCCGGATGCTGTTGGACAGGAAGAAGTCCAGCAGCAACACCACCAGGGTCTGGTATTTTTCCGCCAGATAAAAGGCGAGTGTGGTGGCTTCATAACAGGATGCCGTATCCGTGGGCGCAAGCACGATCCGGGGGGAATCCCCGCTGCCGCCGGACACCGCAATGTCAAAGTCGCTCTGCTCGGTCTTGGTGGGAAGCCCCGTGCTCGGCCCGCCCCGCTGGGAGTTGACGATCACCGCCGGAATCTCGGCCATCACCGAAAGCCCGGTGAACTCGGTCATCAACGAAAAGCCCGGCCCCGAAGTGGCGGTCATGGCCCTTTTGCCGGCAAAACCGGCCCCGACCACCGCACCGATGGCGGAAATCTCGTCCTCGGTCTGGAGCATGATCCCGTCCCGGTCAGGCAGTTCCTTTCCCATGATTTCCATGATCTTGGTGGCCGGCGTGATGGGATATCCGGCATACAGCTTGATGCCGCTGTCAACGGCCGCCTTTGCCACCCCCTGGTTGCCGTTGATGATCAGTTTGTCCTTTTTGGCGGCCGGGGCCGTTTCTTTGAATGAATACGGATCGATCTTTTCTATATTCTCTTTTGTCCATGAGTACCCAAGGTCGAAAGAATTCACGTTGCTGTCGATGACCACCTGTTTCTTTTTGGCGTACCGTTGTTTTATGGAGTCGATGAATGTTTCCTTGTCAATGTGAAAAAGGGCGGCAAGAGCCCCCAGGGCCACCATGTTCCTTCCCCTGGCGTTCCCTGCGGCCCGGTGGGCAAGACGGGCCAGCGGGACCCCGTAGCTTGTGGTGCCGGGTGCGGCCCATCCGGCAACGCTCTGGTCTTCTTCATGGTAATTGGCAGGCTGGCTGTCATAGATGAGAATGCCTCCCTTCTTGAGCACGGACAGCTGGGGGATGGAGTGGCTGTCGTTGAGGGCGATGAGCACGTCCGCATATTTTCCCGGGGAGTAGATCATTTCGGTGTTGATCCGGGTGTGGGCCACACATTTGCCGAATCCCCGGATTTCCGCCGGATAAGAATCAAACGAGATGATCTCGAATCCCTGCTCGCTCATGAACCGGCTGAGGATCTCGCCGGCTGATATGGTCCCCTCTCCCGCACTTCCGCAGATTTCAACTACTATGTCGAGTTCCTTCATGAGTCCGTATCCCTGTTTACCGGTTCCTGTTGCGAAATGTCATCCATGTCCTCCCACCAGGAGGTTTTCACCCGGACCCCTTCGAGTTCGAAAAATTTGCGGGGTGCGGGCTCGATTTCTCTGTTGGCACCCAGAAGATTCAAAGCGGCGGTTTCTCCCTGGATTACCGCGTTGGGCCAGCCAACCGAGGTGGCGTAGGATTTGAGTTTCGGGTTGTAAATCTGGGCGCAGCTGCCGCAGGCGTAGATGTTGTCGATGTTGGTTTTGAGATACTCGTCCACCAGGATGCCGTGGTCCATATCAATGCCCTGGCCGGCGGCAAAGGTGATGTTGGGCACAAGTCCGGGGAAGGCGAATACCATATCCGCCTGCCGGGTCTCACCGTTTTTCGTGGTGACGGTATATTCCCCGTTTTCCGGTGCCACCGAGGCCACCGGATCATCCGCCAGGACCTCTACGCCCAAAGGCTCCAGATTTCCGCACACGGCCGCTGTCATGTCCGCCTTAAGTTCGAACGGCCAGAACGCCTCCGGGTAAAGGGTCATGCAGACCTGCTTTTTCATTGCAGCCAGCATTTTCACAAACCGGAATCCCACAAGGTCGCCGCCGAGCACGAAAAATTTTTCAGCGTTGTTCACCGGTTCCTTTTGGGTGATCACGTCCCGAAAGCAGGACAGAAAATTGAGATGATCCGAAAAGGTGCTCATGGAGTGCGGCACCTTAGGCCTGCCTCCGGAGGCGATGATCAGCCGGGTATAATTCACCTTTTCCATGTGACGCAGAAAGATCCGGTTGTTCTGGGGGTCGATCCTTTCCACGCACTGGCCGAGCCGCAGTCGGACCCGGTCCGGATCAAGATTTGTTGCAGCCATAAGCTCTTCTTCTTTGACGCGGCCTGCAATAAAAGAGGTGAGTCTGTGTTTGTAATACAAAGGGACGGATTCATCTGAAATGATCGTGATCCGGGCGTCGGGGTCGCTGGTTTGAAGTATTTCCCCGGCCCTGTTTCCCGAAGGTCCGTTCCCGATGATCACATAATGATCGTCTGTTGCCATGAGACCTCTCTATGTTGCGGTTTTGGTGTCAGTCCTCGATATCCAGTTCTATCAGTTCGGTCTTTGTGACGCTGATGCAGTCCATGGGGCATACCTTTACACACTGTCCGCAGCGAATGCACCGTTCATTGTCGATCGAGATGGAGACGGCTTCGTTCCAGTTGCGGGTTTCCCGGTATTCCCCGAATGTACCGTCTTCATTCATATCCACTGCCGCGATCATCTTGATGCAGTCCTTGGGGGCCACATCAATGCATGCCGAGCAGTAGATACAGGAGAGCGGGTCGATCTCGTACTTGAGGTTGCAAAGATAGCACCGTTTGGCTTCTTGTTCCGCCTGTTCTTCGGTGAATCCGGACTCCACTTCTGCTGTGGCCGTCTCAAGCCGTTTGTCAAGGCCGAGGGTGTCCATGTTGACAAGGGGAATGAAATCAAAGGACCGGGACCGGTCCGTGGATTCGTGGGGTTCCAGCCGCACCACGGTCTCCTTGCGTCTGCGGTCGGTAAGATATTTGTCCACGGAATGGGCGCAACGCCTTCCGCCTGCAATGGCTGTGATTACGTCCGAAGAACCGATCACGAAATCCCCTGCGGCAAAAACCCCTTTGACGGCGCAGCCGTCTTCACAGACATCCGATCCCTCAAGGGTTTGAGATACATTGCCCGGGGACGGGACCTGGCCCAGGGCCGTGATAATCGAATCCGCCGGCATAAAAAATTTTGAATTTTCAATGGGGACCGTGGTGCGCCAGGGAGGCCGATCCATGTATTCCAGCTTTGTGCGGAGAAATTCCATGCCGGTGACCTTCCCGTTTTCAGAAACGATCCGTTCGGGCTGGACCAGTCCCTGGATCATGATGCCTTCGAAGTCCGCCTCGTGCTTTTCATGCTCATCCACCCGCATGTACTCCACGGTTTTGCGCATGGCAATCCGCACGTCCTTGGCTCCGAACCTCACAGAAGAGCGGGCGCAGTCCACGGCGGTAAACCCGCCCCCGATGACAATGACTTTATTGCCGACAAAAGGCTTTTCACCGGCGTTCACCGCTTTCATGAAATCAAGGCCGTTGTAAACCCCGTCCAGGTCTTCGCCTTCAATTCCGAGTCTCCTGGGTGTCGTGCATCCGGTGGTCACCACCACGGCGTCATAACCGGCTGAAAGCCCTTCAAGGGAAATATCCCGGCCGATCATTGTGCCGGTTTCCAGGGTGACGCCGAGCCGGAGAATGTTCTCGATTTCGACCATGAGAATATCCCTTGGCAGACGGAATTCGGGGATCCCGTACATGAGCATTCCCCCGGGTTTTTCCTGGCTTTCGTACACAGTCACCCGATGGCCGAGAAGGGTAAGTTCATGGGCCGCGGCAAGTCCTGCCGGACCGGATCCGACCACGGCCACGGTTTTTCCCGAAGGTGCGTAAAATCCTTCAATAATCCTGTGCATGGGTGACTTGAGATCCGCAGACGCCCGCTTGAGGTGGCAGATGGCCACGGAATCCCCTTCATCCGGTGAACCGTGACGGCAGGCCCCCTCGCACGGCCGGCTGCAGATCCGCCCGAGCACGCCGGGCAGGATGTTGCAGATTCGGTTCAGCTCGTACGCACGCCCGTATCGCTTTTCATATATGCATCGGATGTAACCGGGAATGTTCGTCCCTGCCGGGCAGGCCGCCTGGCAGGGAATGCTTTTGGCCACCTGGCCGAAATCCCGGGCATCGGTGGAGTAAACAATCTGCTTGAGCGACCGGGCGCTGTAAGTTTTGTCCTCTCTATCCGACAGTTTTACGGTTTTGCGGTACAGATCATTTTTTTTCAACTTCGGCCCCCTGGCTTGTTGTTGACAAAATGGAACAACAAAAAGAAATGTTCCTCCATCTTAGACCATATGGCGGCAGTGTCAAGCCCGGGGGCAAAAAACAACAATGGGAAAAACAAAAAATTCTTGCATTTTTTTCCACAAGGGTTCATATATATCCGTTTGCGGAATAATCCAAATAAACGACTATGCCCTTGCGGGCGCAACAAACCAAGAAACTTGAACGAGGGAACTTCTTGTTTGCAGTTTCAAGTCTCAAGTTTCTTGTAAAAAGTAACAGGAAACATTATGAGTCAAAAAACGGAAAACGGGCGAATCCGAAATATAGCCATCATCGCCCATGTGGACCACGGCAAGACCACCCTGGTGGACGCCATGTTCAAACAGAGCGGCGTGTTCAGAGAAGGCAGGGAAATGGACGACAGGATCATGGACTCCATGGATCTCGAGCGGGAAAGAGGCATCACCATCGCAGCCAAGAACTGCTCGGTGATCTGGGAGGGGATAAAGACCAATATCCTGGACACTCCGGGCCATGCCGACTTCGGGGCGGAAGTGGAGCGGGCGCTGTCCATGGTGGAAGGGGCCATCCTCCTTGTGGACGCCTCGGAAGGGCCTTTGCCCCAGACCCGGTTCGTGCTCAAAAAGGCTCTCCAGGCCAATCTCAAGATCATCGTGGTGATCAACAAGATCGACCGGCCGGATGCGCGGATTCAGGAAGTTCTGGACGAAATCTATGATCTTTTTATCGATCTGGATGCCACGGACGCGCAGATTGATTTTCCCGTCCTCTACGCCATCGGAAGGGACGGCCTTGCCAAAAGGGAAATGGAAGAGGATTCAAAAGATCTTACGCCGCTTTTTGAAACCATCCTCAACGTTATACCGCCGCCTTTGTACGAAGAAAACGAACCTTTCCAGATGCTGGTATCGGATCTTGGCCATTCCGACTACACGGGCAGGCTTGCCATCGGCAAGATCGCCAACGGACAGGTTTCTTCCAAGGACGAGCTGGTGCTCATCGGAAAGGAAGGAACACCGAAATCGATACGGATTTCAAGTCTTCAGCTCTACCAGGGGACCGTTCTTGCCACAGCCGTCTCTGCCGAGCCCGGGGACATTGCAGTGGTGTCCGGAACCGATGAATTCGAGATCGGGGACACCATCTGTACAAAAGAGCAGCCGAAACCGCTTCCCCGTATCACCGTGGATGAGCCCACGGTCTCCATGCGCTTTACCATCAGCGACTCCCCGTTTTCCGGCATGGAGGGGAAACTGGTCCAGTCCAGCCGGATACGGGAAAGACTGGAAAAAGAGGCGCTTGCCAATGTGGCCATTTCGGTTGAAGACGCCAATGAAAAAGGGATTTTTATCGTCAAGGGCAGAGGAGAGTTCCAGATGGCCATCCTGGTGGAGACCATGCGCAGGGAGGGGTTTGAACTCTGCGTGGGTCGGCCCGAGGTGATCTACAAAACCGGCCCGGCAGGAGAAACTCTGGAGCCGGTGGAAACCCTGTATGTGGACTGCGGCGAGGAATTCACAGGGGTGGTCACGGAAAAGCTGTCCATCAGAAAAGGGCGTCTCACCAACCTGGTCAACCGGCGGGGGATGGTGTCCATGGAATTTTCCGTGCCGTCAAGGGCGCTGATCGGGTACCGGGACGAGTTTCTCACCGACACCAAGGGTACCGGTATCATGAACGCCATATTCGAAGGGTATGAGCCGTACCGGGGGGACTTTCCCACCCGCCGCACCGGTTCTCTGATCTCGGACCGCAAGGGCAGGGCCGTTCCCTATGCCCTGTACAACCTCGAACCGAGGGGCCGGCTGGTTATCGGCCCGGGCACACCGGTGTACAAAGGCATGATCATTGGAGAACATTCCAAGCACAACGATCTCGAGGTCAACCCGTGCAAGGAGAAGAAACTCACCAACATGCGGGCGTCCGGCAAGGACGACAGCACTGTCTGTGCGCCGGTCAAACCGCTGACCCTGGAGCATGCCCTCAATTTTCTCAACGCGGATGAGATGGTGGAGGTGACGCCCAAATCGATCCGGATCAGGAAACGCGACCTGAACGGCACCCGGAAACTGTAGTCGCG
>CAYFVA010000038.1:0-13897 GCA_964346265.1 uncultured Desulfobacterales bacterium | reverse complement strand
TCGTCTGCTGCCTCTGACCGGAACTTTCATGATTCGTTGTGTCCGTCAGGACATGGCTGCTATATAAGCAGTGAAAATACCAAATATTGAAAAATTTGGCAATATATAGATACTTCCCTCCTGCCTTTTTGAACCGAATATTGACGAAGCGGACTGTTTCCATTACACTGCAGCCTGCGATTATCGAGTTTTTTGTGTCAACGACGGGAAAAAAGGGCGGCGGCAGAGACCATGTATTTGAAAATCAATCCGGAAAATCCGCAGAAAAGACAGATCAGCAAAGCGGTGGATATCCTCAAGAACGGCGGTATTATTGTATATCCAACAGATACGTTTTACGGGATCGGCTGTGATATTATGAACAAAAAGGCCATTGAAAACATATATATACTCAAGCAGAGAGACAGAAAACAGCCTTTCAGTTTCATCTGCCCGAATCTCAAGAATATCAGCAAGTATGCCAAGGTTTCGAACTTTGCCTACCGACATATGAAACGACTGTTACCCGGACCGTACACGTTTATCCTTACAGGCTCGAAAATGGTGCCGAAGATTATGCTGACCAAAAGAAAAACCGCTGGAATACGGGTTCCGGACCACAATATCGCCCTGGAGCTTGCAGGCGAGCTGGGCAATCCGATCATATCCACGAGCGCACTGGATATAGAAGGAGATTCCTTTGAGACGCCTGAACTTCTCTATGAACAGCTTTCCAATAAAGTGGACGGATTTATCGATGGCGGTAATGTGCCGTCCATGCCTTCCAGTGTAATTTCCCTAGTCGGCGATGTACCGGAAATTATCCGATACGGTGCCGGAGATTTGCAGATCTTTGAGTAACGATCGGGTGAGACGCCTGACAAAGGTAAATGTATCCTTTTTTGGATAAACCGGCTTGATTTCCCCTTTTATCCCGGCAAGACTGCCGGCAAGGTTGACCGAATCCTCGAAATTCCCCAGCTGGTCAATCAAGTTCAGTTCCGCAGCTTTCTTCCCTGTATAGATCCGGCCGTCTGCCAATCCGGCGACTTTTTCAGGGTCCATGCCCCTTCCCTCTGCCGCATCCTGTATAAATTGCCGGTGCAGTTCATCCACCACATTTTGCAGAATCTCTCTTTCCTGATCGGTAATTTTTTTTACAGGCGACCCGATATCCTTGAATTCACCGCTTTTGATCACCACCGGAACCAGACCGATTTTTTCTATGATTTTCCGGATGTTTGCATATTCCATGATCACACCGATACTGCCTGTGATGGTTCCGGGGTTGGCAACGATTTTATCGGCGGCCGATGCAATATAGTAGCCCCCTGAAGCAGCCACGGACCCCAAAGAGGCGATCACGATTTTTTCCTGTTTGGTTTTGATGATTTCCCTGTAAATCTCCTGGGAAGGCCCCACTCCGCCTCCAGGAGAGTTGACCCGCAGAACAAGCGCTTTTATGTGGTCATTTTCCCTGAAACGTTTGATGGTCTCAACGGTTTCCATGGAGGAAGTTATCACTCCGTTGATTTTGACCACCCCGACATTCCCTTTTTTCTCAACGGTTGTGTCAGCCATGCTTTTGTGGAAAAAAAAGATGCCCGAGCCCAGCATGAGCATGGTACAGAGAATACAAAATGCGACAATGGATGCCAGTATCAGAAAAAAAAACAAAAACGGGTGTCTTCTGGAAAACATATACCCTCTCTTTGGTCAATCCTTTTCAACGAAAAAGGCCGGAATGCATTGCCATCTGCATTTCCGGCCTTTACACTTCACGTACGGCTTATGTATTCCGTATCACTCGGTTTTACCGGAGGCTTCATCCGAATCCTCTTCTCCGTCATCTTCCTCTTCTCCGTCATCTTCCTCTTTTCTGGAATTGAGCTGTTCCTGGATATTGTCCCGGAGAAGTTCTCCGAACTGGGATTTTGCAGGTTTCATGTTCTTTGCGAACTCTTCCAGTACTTTTTCGTCATCATCATCTTCCAGGCGTTTGATGGAAAGACCGATCCTTCTTTCATTGCTGTTGATGTTCATGACTTTTGCGGTAATGGTGTCTCCCACCTGAAAGTGTTCTTTGGGATTGCTGATCTTTTCCTTGGCCACTTCGGAAACGTGAATCAGTCCTTCAATCCCTTCCTCGATTTCAACAAACACACCGAAATCGGTCAGGTTGGTGATCACGCCGGTAATCTCCTTGCCGACCTCGTATCGCTCGGCTACGGTTTCCCAGGGATCCGGCTGGGTCTGCTTGATCCCCAGTGAAAATCGTTCGTTGTCTTTGTCGATGTCGAGTACAACCGCCTGGATCACGTCATTTTTCTTGTACACTTCTGAAGGATGATTGATCCGCTTGGTCCAGGAAATGTCCGATATGTGGACGAGGCCGTCGATATCGTCGTCAATCCCGATAAAAAGCCCGAACTCGGTGATGTTCTTGATTTTCCCCTCGATTACGGTACCCACGGGATATTTCTTGCTGATTACCTCCCACGGATTTTCCATGGTCTGCTTGATACCCAGTGAAATTCTTCTGCTGTCCGGTTTGATGTCCAGGACCACCGCCTCGACCTGTTCACCTACGGCAACCACCTGGGAAGGATGTCTCACCTTCCGGGTCCATGACATCTCGGAAACATGAATGAGTCCTTCCACACCTTCCTCAAGCTCGATGAACGCTCCGTAATCGGTCAGGCTGACCACCTTGCCGGACACCCGGGAGCCCACGGGATATTTTTCTTCCGCAGTCGTCCACGGATCCGGTGTCAACTGTTTCATGCCGAGAGAAACCCGCTCCCTTTCCAGATCGTAGGACAGGATTTTGACATTGATTTTGTCCCCTACGCTGTAGAGTTCGGACGGGTGTTTTACCCGGCCCCAGGAAATGTCCGTGATATGGAGAAGTCCGTCCACACCGCCGAGATCGACAAAAATACCATACTCGGTGATATTTTTGATGACCCCTTCCATGACCTTGTCCTTTTCGATATTCTCAAGGGTTTCACTTCTGAGCGCTTTTCGTTCGGATTCGAGTATGGCACGCCTGGAAAGAACAATGTTGTTCCGTTTTCTGTTGTACTTGAGAACCTTGAACTCATAGGTCTGCCCGACCATCTCGTCCATATTCCGGATGGGTCTCAAGTCCGCCTGGGAACCGGGAAGAAATGCCTGGAGTCCGATATCCACAGAGAATCCGCCTTTGACCCTGCTTGTGATCTCCCCCTCGACGGTGTCGTCGTTATCGTAGATTTCCTTGATGGCATTCCAGACTTTGACCTTTTTGGCCTTGTCCCTGGAAAGAAGAACGGTTTCTTCCTCTTCGTCCCAGACTTCGATCATCACTTCAACTTTGTCGTTGAGCTCGACATTCACATTGCCGTCTTCATCAATGAATTCCTGAACAGGGATCTGTCCTTCGGATTTATAGCCCACATCCACTATGACGTTGTCTTTTCCTACGGATATGACGGTTCCGGTTACCACCTGTCCTTCTTCAAACTGCTTGACGCTTTCCTCGTAAATGTTCATCAATTCTTCCATGGATTCATCGCCTTTGATTTCAGGCATCGTATCCGTGGCAGATTCCAATTCTTCAGTATTCATTTTGGTATTCTCGTTGTTTTCAGCAATGTTGTTCATTAATAAAATTCCCCCCTAATCAATTATTTATATCCTTCTGTTAATGCACAAAAAGATATAAGCCCTATATGTAACAAAATATCGTTTCAAAGACAAGAGGAATTCATTATAAAATTGTACATTTTTTTTACCACCTCCTCCACTGTCAAACCTGTGGAATCAACCACCAGGGAATCAGACGGAATTTTCAGCGGTGCAAAGCTTCTGTGGGCATCATCCATGTCTCTTTTTTCCATCTCTTTTTTTACATCTTCAAAACTCTGCGCTGATCCGGCATCCTCCTGGTAGCGTCTTCCCGCTCTTACGGAAAGGTCCGCGGTAAGATAAAATTTACAATCAGCCGATGGAAAGACCTCGGTCCCCATGTCTCTTCCTTCGAAAACCGAATCATGTGTTTTTGCTATCTGTTTCTGAATTCCGAGAAGCGCGGACCGGACTTCCCGGATAGCGCTCACCCTTGAGGCAAGCATGGAAATTTCCGGTGTGCGGATTTTTTCGGAAATATCCCTGCCGGAGCTGAAAAGCCGGAAACTTTGATTTTCCATATGACAGTCAAAAGAGAGGTGGTTCAAAAATTCACACAGAGCCTGTTTGTCCCCGGTATCCACGGCCCGGCTCCGAATTTCATACGCCACTCCCCTGTAAAGAGCGCCCGTATCCACATACACATATCCGAGTTCTCCGGCCAGAGTTCTTGCCACAGTGGATTTTCCCGCACCAGCCGGCCCGTCTATGGTTACGACTGTTTTTTTCATTGTTTCAGCACCTCCTGCAAAGCCTGGACAAAAGTTCGGTTTTCCGATTCAAGCCCTGCGTTGACCCGGATGTACCGATCAAATCCATAGGATTTCATCGATTTAACGATAACCCCCTTTTCCAGCAATTTCCGGAAAACGTTTTTGGAATCGGTCTTTACATTCGCCATCAGAAAATTGGCCTGTGTGGGCAATACCTCAAGCCCCATTTTTTCAAGCTCCCGGGCAAGATAATCCACACCTCTGCGGATTTTGTCGATGCTGTCTTTCAAAAACTGCTCGTCCTGCACAGCTGCGGCTGCGGCAACAAGGGCCAGAGAATTTACATTAAAAGGCTGGCGAACCCTGTGCAGATACCCGGCCACCGCCTCATCCATAACACCGTACCCCACCCGGAAGCCGGCAAGCCCGTAGGCCTTTGAAAACGTACGGAGGGTGACCACCCGCGGGTCAGCAAGCGGTTGATCAAGAGAATTATAGATTTGTTCATCCCGTGCGAATTCAATATATGCTTCATCCACTACGATCAGCACATCATCCGGTATTTTATCGGCAAACCGGCGAAACTGTTTCTCGGTGACGGCGGCTCCTGTGGGGTTGAACGGGTTGGTCAGAAAAATGAGCCGGGTATGATCGCAGACAGCCGCCGCCATTGCATCAAGATCCATGGAAAAATTTTTCAGCGGTACCATCACCGGCTCCCCTTTTGCCGCCCGTACGCTGATTTCATACATGAGAAAGGAAGGGGACGGCATCAGGGCCTGGTCTTGCGGATCAAGGCATGTGGCGGCCAAAAGGGCGATAATGTCGTCCGACCCGTTTCCCATGACAATATTTTCAGGCCGGACCCCCCATTTTCGGGCAAGCAGTTGTGTCACCGTATGTGCGCTGGAATCCGGATACCGGTGCACCGAATCCAGTGCCTCCGCCACCGCCTTTTGCACCTCGGGGGAACATCCGGCCGGGTTTTCGTTCGATGCAAGTTTGACCGCATTTTTGATCTGAAATTCCCGTTCGAGCTCTTCAATCGGCTTTCCTGGTTCATACGGTTTGATATCACGAAGGTGTTTACAGATAGTGAGATTCAATTTTCAATTCTCTCCGGATCAAATGGGTTAATTCAAAATGTCATATTCTGTCAGAATCTGATATGATGTCAATCTTTATAGTAATTTTTTCAGAAACAGGAAGACTTGGTTATGACCCGACACATTATGACCGGACTGGACCAATTGGGCCAAAAGGGAAAAGACTTTCTCAAAGGAAAACGTATCGGCCTTCTGGCCAATCCAGCTTCAGTGACCGCGGATCTTGCCCACGCCCTGGATGTGATCCGCACCCTTTACCCGGATGACCTCAAGGCGGTTTTTTCCCCCCAGCACGGATTTTTCGCCCAGAAACAGGACAACATGATCGAGTCCGGCCACTTTGTGGACCCGGAGTTGAACATCCCGTTTTACAGCTTGTACAGCGAAACCCGGAGACCGACCCGGGAGATGTTTGATTTGATCGACATCCTGCTGGTCGATCTCCAGGATGTCGGCTGCCGGGTGTATACCTTTATTTATACCGTATCCTACTGTATGGAGCTTGCCGCTGAAACCGGTAAAGAGGTGATGATCCTGGACCGGCCCAACCCGGTGGGAGGCGTACAGACGGAAGGCAACCTTTTAAAAGAACGGATGAGCTCTTTTGTGGGACGATTTCCCGTCCCCATGCGGCACGGACTGACCATAGGAGAAATCTGCCGGCTGTTCAATGAACAGTTCAAAATCGGGTGCGATCTATCGGTGCTGCCCATGGCCGGATGGAACCGGCGCATGTATTTTTCCGACACAGGTCTCGAATGGATTCTTCCTTCCCCGAACCTGCCGACCCCTTCATCCTGCCGGGTCTATCCGGGCCAGGTGATTTTTGAAGGAACCAACCTGAGCGAAGGCAGAGGCACCACCCTGCCCTTTGAACTTCTGGGCGCTCCCTGGCTGAATGCCGAACGCGTGAAAAATGCTGTTGAAAACCGGGTGGCGGGTGTCTTTTTACGCCCTGTTTTGTTTGAACCCACATCCGGAAAATGGGCAGGAGAATCCTGCAGGGGATTTCAGCTCCATGTAACGGACAGATGGGCTTATGACCCTTACAAAACCGCACTTTTGCTCCTCCGGGAAATCGTACATGCCCATCCGGATGAGTTTGCACTCAAACCCCCGCCGTATGAATACGAATATGAAAAAACTCCCCTGGATCTCATTCTCGGCAGCCGGGAATTGAGGGAACAAGTGTGCGGCACGGCCGGGATCGATGAAATCGAACACCGGTGGCAGGAAGAGCTGAACCGGTTTATGGAAACGGCAAAGGAGTTTCACCTGTATGAGTGAGATCCGAAAAGACAAGGAAAGCTTTTGGAAACGCATGAGCTTTAAAGGAAACAAGGTCTGGGCGGCGGTGGATGAAGATGGCATGTGGATTGAACAGGCCGGCAAGATCCGCATCAAGTACAACCTCGAGCAGAATTATACATACTGGGTAAAAAAGGAAAACCTGAGGCCGGAAACGGAAGCGGTAAAAAAGAAGACCGGAAAACGGCTCAAATCCGGAACAAAGAAAAGCGGCAGGGAAAACTCCAAAACGAACCCGGAGGAATCTTCCGGTTTCAACGAAAATGCCGTCATTATATTCACAGACGGTGCTTCCTCCGGAAATCCGGGCCCTGCCGGTATCGGCATCTACATGAAATACAGGGACAGGGAAAAGGAACACTCCGAATCCATAGGTACGGCCACCAATAACGTGGCGGAACTGACAGCCATCAAACGGGCGCTTGAACTGATCAAGCGTACAGATATTCCGATTCGGCTGTATACGGACTCAGGGTATTGCAAAGGAGTTCTGACACAAGGGTGGAAGGCAAGGGAAAACAGAGACCTGATCCTTGAGATTCAAAAGTTACTCGCAAGGTTCCCGGACCTGAAAATACTGAAAGTGAAAGGCCATGCCGGAGTAAAGGAAAATGAAATCGCGGACGGGCTTGCCACAAAAGCCGCCAAATAAACAACCACCTGCTGCTTCTTTTGAGAGTAGATGGCTGTTTATTGTTTTCGGCTTTATCATCCGGATCGGTGAAGAGTCTCCCGATCAGGACTTTTTCTTTAGTTCCTCGAGTTCTTTTTCAAGTTCGGCGATTCTTTCCTGCTCGTCTGACGACTGCGGAGCTTTAACACCTTCATCTTTTTTCCATGTATCCTTCAGTTCGTCAAATCCCAGATAAAGTGCAAGCCCGCCGCCCAGAAGCAGCATAGGCGGAACCGCGCCCGCAAGAAGCTGAACAAACTGACCGAACCAGACAGCGATTCCGACAACGCCGAGAAGAACTGCAATAGCCCCGCCGATTAAAGTTTTCATAAGTGACTCCTCCTTTAAAAACGTATTATATAATTTTGTGTCTACAGCCGCAATACCAAGATGATTCCTCTGTTTTACAGAACATGAAATTATCACATTGCCCGGCCTAAAACAAGACTAAATTCTTTTTACGAATGAATTTATCATATTGCCATGAACCCCAACCTCTGGTAAGTAATGGAATAGTGTTTACTATTATGGAACCTGTAATTCAGTCGACTATAAAGGCGCGATTCAATGACCTTCATTTCCAGATTCAACAGTTTCAAAATAAAAGTGCGCAATCTTATAAACCGGGCGGTTGCAGATGATTATGACCGGTTTCCCTGTTATTATCCCGGCAACACCGGTTTTCTTTCAAGAATACTGATCAACCGGATCACATCCAGAATCAAAATCGAACCCAATGACCGTAACAGACTTGAAAGAATCAGTGAAAACGGCATTGTTATATATGCAGGGAAATACAAGTCCGTATTCGACTTTCTGTATTACCACACCGCTTTAAAACAGAAAGATCTGGCTTATCCGGAAATCGCGTTCGACTTCAAATTTATTTTTCTGCAGCCGGTAAAGCGGCTTGCCCGGATTTTTCTCGTTCAGATCGATCATTTTGCCAACCACCTGTCATTCAGAAGTCCGTATACGTCCGGCTACATTTCCAGAAAACTTATGGAGGGAACTTCCGGATTTCTTTTCCTGATAGAGAAAAAGACCTTTTACAAACGGTTCGTCAAACAGTCCCCCGACCCTTTGACCCTTCTGATCGACCTTCAGAACCGAACCGAAAAACCTGTTTACATCGTACCCCAGGCCATTGTATTCGGCACCCATCCGGTCCGGAAGGAAGCCGGTTTTCTTTCTCTGCTTTTCGGTTCCCAGGAGAATCCGGGCATCATCAAGCGCATCATCACGCTGCTGAAAAGCCCGGACAAGGTCAGTCTGGAAATCGCGGAACCCGTGAATCTCAAAACGTATCTGGAGGACTACGAGATCAGGCGGCTCGAGCGGGAATTCCAGACCCACCGCCTCAGAAGCCATCTTGTGGACATTGTCAACCGGTTGAGAAGAAGTGTCACAGGCCCGGTAATCAAATCGAGGCAGGAGCTCACCGAAGACATTCTCACCGAACGCTCGCTCCAGGAATTCATGGCGGACTATGCGGCCCGCAACGATAAAACCCTTGCCGCTGTCCACAAAAATGCAGCCTCTTATATCAAGGAGATTGCAGCCAACTACAATATCAAGCATATCCAGTTCGGAGATCTTGTACTGTCAAGGGTCTTCAGCACGATATTCGAAGGGCTCGTTATAGACCAGGAAGGACTTCAGAGGCTTAAAGACAAATCAAAAGAGGCACCCCTGATTTTGATCCCCTGCCACAAAAGCCATCTGGATTACCTGTTGATTCCCTACCTGATGTACAGAAACAAAATGCCCACTCCGCATATCGCAGCCGGCAAAAATCTCAGCTTCTGGCCCCTCGGCCCGTTGTTCAGAGGAGCAGGCGCTTTTTTCCTCCGAAGGTCCTTCAAGGGAGCCGAGCTTTACTCCGCCATTTTCAAGGCGTATGTGAAAAAGCTTCTTTATGAAGGGTTCAACATCAAAATTTTCATTGAAGGGGGAAGAAGCCGGAGCGGGAAACTTTTGTCCCCGAAATTCGGCATGCTGAATATGGTGTTTAACGCCTACTCGCAAAAGGCCTGCCAAAACCTGTATTTCGCTCCTGTTTTCGTGGGGTATGACCGGGTTCTCGAGGAAAACTCCTATTTAAAAGAGCTTGAAGGCGGCAAAAAAGATCCGGAGAATTTACGTCAGCTGATCAAGGCCAGAAAGTTCCTGAAAAAGAAATATGGAAAAGTGTATGTCAATTTCGGAGAGCCCATCTCGCTGAACGATTATGTCCGGGAAAAAAATCTCAAAAGACTGCATATGAATTCACCGGAAACCAAACAGGTGATAGAGGACCTGGGATACAAACTGATCAACTCCATCAACTCCATATCCGTGGTAACCCCTCATGCAATCATCGCAAGCGCTGTTTTAAACTGCTATTCAAGCCGTTTTTCCAAAAAAGAGATGATGGAGCGCTCCGACACATACATGAACCACGTCACTTTTTTACATGCCAACCTCGCGGACACCCTGACCGTGGACCCGTCAAACGCGCTGAGTTATGTGATCGATATCTTCATTCAGCGGGATCTTTTCGAGCTGGCGGATGAAGAAGAGGAGGAAATTTCAGACAATACATACTTTATCGTCAAGGACAACAAAAGACCCATCCTGGATTACTACAAAAACAACTCCATTGCCCACTTCATCCCGGCCGCCTATACGGCAGCCGCCATTCTGCAAAAAGATATGCTGATGTTCTATGCCCGGGATCTGGAAGAAACCTACCGGTTCCTGCAGGATCTTTTCATGGATGAATTTTCTTTTAACGAGGACGTTTCCTGCCTTCAATATATAGACAGGTGCCTGAATGCATTCATAAACGACGGTATCATCTTTCCGTCCAACGACATTCCCGAGGGCTACCATATCACATCCGAAGGATTGAGAAAGCTGAGATGTTTTGCCCAGTTTCTCTTTCCGTTTTTTGAATCCTACAAGACCACCCTGATCTTTTTTGAGAAAAATGCAACCGACAAGCTCGATTCCAAAGATCTCGTCAAAAAAATACAGGCCCGGGGAATGAAAATGTACAAAAAACGTCAGGTGATCCTGAAAGAGTCTCTGTCCAAGATCAACTATATCAATGCCTCCGACTTCTGCCGCAAAAAGGGCCTCAATCAGAGTGAATCCCTGGAATCGATCAATCGGTACAAGGATCGGATCGAAGAACTTTTACCCGTGTTGTACCCGTAACCGATGAAGGCGCTGATTCTATCCGCAGGCCTGGGCACGAGACTCCTGCCGTATACCGAAACCGTGCCCAAACCCTTGTTTCGGCTGAACCGGAAACCCGTTCTCCGGCATACCATTGACAAACTGGTCCGTGCCGGATGTGATACCATTTATATCAACACCCATCATCTTCACCAAAAAATCGAGAACTATGTCAAAACCCTTCCGGATCGGCATCTTGTCCGGACGATATACGAACCCGACATCCTGGATACCGGGGGCGCTGTAAAGAATATAGCTGAATTTGTTCCCACCGACTGCCTGATCGTGATCAACAGTGACATTGTTTTCAGCCTTGATATCCGAAAAGTTGCGGCGTATCACAGGGAAAACCGGGCTGCAGCCACACTGGTACTCCACAGGGACGAGCGTTTCAATACGGTTACCATGGATAAAGACCGGAATATCCAAAGCTTTTCCGGCGGACCGGATACGTTTGCCTTCACCGGGATCCAGGTGCTTTCCCCGAAGATTTACGAGTATATGCCTGCTGCAGACAAATTTTCCAGCATCGAACTTTATGAAAATGCAGTCCGGGAAGGCGGATCGGTGAAAGCGTATATCGAAGAACCCTTTTTTTGGGAGGATATCGGGACCCTTGACACCTACCGATGTACCGCGGTCCGTTATCTTGCACAGCCGGTTTTGGGTGTTCAGGTGAATGATCCGGGATCTGTCGCTGTCAGCAAACTGGCAGGAGACGGATCTGACAGAAACTGGTACCGGGCGGTCTGCAGGGGAGCTTCGGTTATTGCGGCGGACCATGGCATCGATTTTTCCGAAGGCCCCGGGCAGGCGGATGCGTTTGTCCGGATCGGCCGTCACCTGCACGGCAATGGGGTCAACGTACCTTCCATTCTCAACCATGATCCGTTTTCCGGCATCGTCATCGTGCAGGACCTGGGGGACATCCACCTTGATGATGTGATCCTGGGATGCCGGGATGAAGACACCATCCTGGAGAAGTACGCCCGGGTCTGTGACGCACTGCTCGATTTCAGTATCCTGGGATCGAATGGCTTTAAGACTCAGTGGGCGTTTGAAACGCCGTCCTATTCAAAGGAGATGATCCTTGAAAAAGAGTGCAGGTATTTCATTGATGCGTTTGCAAACGGGTATCTGAACCTCGGTGTTTCCTTTGACTCACTGAAAGAGGAGTTTGAATATATTGCCGAACAAGCGGTGGCGTCGTCTTTTACCGGTCTGATGCACCGGGATATGCAGTCGAAAAATATCATGATCCACAACCGGGTTCCTTTTTTCATCGATTTTCAGTCTGCCAGAACAGGGCCGTTGGAGTATGATCTTGCCTCTCTTGTCATCGACCCGTATGTGGATCTGTCAGACGATTTGCAGGACCGGATTGTGGACGATTGCTGTCAAGCTTTACACACCAGGACCGGTGCGGATCCGGAACAATTCCGGCGGTGTTTCGCCTATTGCCGGATCACCCGCAACCTGCAGATCCTCGGTGCCTTCAGCCATTTGAGCCGCGTGAAAAACAAACCCTGGTTTGAGCGGTACATCCCTGCTGCCGTACGGCAGCTGAAAAAAGGGACCGGCCATGCAGATACCGGCCGCGTTCCCCGACTGATTCAACTGACACAAAATATAGAGGAGTGTATATGCCCCCCATTACCATCATGACAAACGGCCTGCCCGGAAAAGTCGCCGTGACTATCGCCGAACGCATTCTCAAAGATCCTGCGTATCAGCTTGTTCCGTATTCCCTGACAGGTCCGGAGATCACAGAGGACATTCACCAGGTCGATGGGACCTCGATCCGGTTGATCCGGCCGGAGGAAAGAGAATCGCAGATCCGGTTCATCCAGGAACATTTCTCTCCGTTTTACGTGATTGATTTCACTCATCCTTCTGCGGTGAACGCAAATGCGGAATTCTATGTGGAGCAGAACATTCCCTTTGTCATGGGAACCACCGGCGGAGACCGCGAAAAACTCGAAAAAACCGTTACCAGCGGGTCCGTTCCTGCAGTGATCGCTCCGAACATGGCGGAACAGATTGTGGGATTCCAGGCCATGATGGCCTTTGCTGCCAAACAGTTTCCCAATCTGTTTAAAGGGTTCACCCTTGAAATCAAGGAAAGCCATCAGCAGGGAAAAGCGGATACCAGCGGAACCGCCAAGGCCATGGCAGCGTATTTCAAGGCCATGGGAGTGGAATTCGAGGAAAAAGATATACAAAAGGTACGGGACCCGGAAATCCAAAAGAGAGAGTGGCACGTCCCGGAGGAACATCTTTCAGGCCATGCATACCATACCTATACCCTGACCGCACCGGACGGCTCCTGCACGTTTACGTTCAGCCACAACATCCTGGGAAGGGAGGTGTATGGAAAAGGCTCTCTTGATGCCGCGGCTTTTCTGGCCCGAAAGATGGAGGCGCCGGAAAGGGATATGGCCGGAATGTATACCATGATCGATGTATTGCAGGAAGGATCAAGCACGGACACCGGAACTTTGCCTGGATAAACCCCATGAATATATACGTGAAAATTCTTTTAATCATTGCCGGACTTGCCTACCTGATCAGTCCTCTTGATTTGATTCCGGATCTGTTGCTGCCGATTGTCGGGTGGATTGATGATTCCGTGGTAATCGGCGTCATTCTGTATCTTCTGCGGTATGGAACGTTGCCGAATATCTTTAAAAAAGGAGGCAAAAAAGGAGAATTCGCCCGAACTTTTTTCAAAAACGCTCAGACTTTTTCCAGTTCACGGGAAAATGCATTTAAAAACGGCTCCTCCGGCAAACACTCCGGAAACAAGGCAAACGGAACAAACCGGCAGCAGGCGGAAACAAATTCCCGTCCGAAGGATCCGTACCAGATCCTTGGGGTGGACCGGAATGCCACCAAACAGGAAATCCAGGCTGCATACCGGGAAAAGGTCAAGCAGTATCATCCGGACCGGGTGTCCAATCTCGGAGAAGAGCTGCAGGAAATGGCAAACCGGAAATTTGTCGAAATCAAAGACGCGTATGATACACTGATGAAACGGTTTTGAATAACAGCCATGCCCTGACAGACACAACGAATTTTGAAAGCATAAGCTGTCAGATTTTGGGTATTAGGTGTCAGGTGTTAGCTAAAACCCAACACCCAACAGCTAACAGCTTTCATATAAAGGAAATGAACTTGACGGATTACCTGACCCTGCAGGAAGGAAAAATTGAATATCAGCTGCACGG
>CAYFVA010000037.1:0-14045 GCA_964346265.1 uncultured Desulfobacterales bacterium | reverse complement strand
GTTTGGTGAAAAAAATCTCGGCCCTGCCGATGCGTTCGCCGTGATCCTTTATGGGCAGGGTGAAGGAAAAGATGTCCGGCCCCTCGGAGACGCCGTCGGAAAAAAACACCTGGCTGTCGTTGTTGGGCAGCACCTGCTCGATCCGAATCCCGGTCACGTTTTTGGACTGAAGATAGGCCTGACAAATAATGGAAACCCCCTTGACGTCGAAATTCCAAAGGGGTTTGGACACGATGGTAACGAATTTTTCCGTCATCTCCCGGCTTTCGGAATACAGCCCTTGATACAGATCCTTGCTGATGTAGGCGTAATACAGGCTGCCCAGCCCGATGACGATAATGCCGATCAGTCCCAGCAGCCAGAAAATGAGACTGCTGGCGATGCTCTTGCTGGAAATCTGATTGATCTGAATGGTTTTTGTCGTGTTCGCCTTGTCTTGCATATCTTTACTCTATACCCGTGTCGACCGTGCTTGATGCAATCCGGACCGGACATGCCAACCAATGCTTCCTTTATCCACTGGTTTCTTACCAGGTTTTGCCGGATAATTTTCAAAGGCCGTTTCCAGTCTTTACCATGCAGACCCGGCGGAGTCAATTCAAATATGAAGAAGATCCGCTTGAAGGGCCGCAGCCGGACAGCATACTTTCTTGATTCGTTGTGCCCCGAAGAAAACGAAAGATTGGATCCAATGTCCGGAGTTCTTCCATGCGATTGCCTCGGTATCTGCCAATTTTTCCATTGCAATTTTGCAAAAAATATTTTATTTATAAAGGTTTTTAATAGAATTTTAAGGAACCCTCGGTGATACAATCAACATCCATTGAAAGTGATATAAAAGAAAATATCCGTTCCAGAAGGACCTTTGCCATTATCAGTCACCCGGACGCAGGCAAGACCACGCTGACCGAAAAACTGCTTCTCTTCGGCGGGGCCATACAGCAGGCAGGGGCGGTCAAGTCCAAAAAGACGGACAGAAACGCCACAAGCGACTTTCTGTCCATTGAACAGAACCGGGGAATCAGTGTCAGCTCTTCGGTGATGAAATTCAGATACAAGAAGTATGAAATCAACCTGCTGGACACCCCGGGCCACCAGGACTTTTCTGAAGACACGTACCGGGTGCTCACGGCAGTGGACTGCGCCGTCATGATCATCGACAGCGCCAAAGGGGTGGAACCGCAGACGGAAAAACTCATGGAAGTCTGCCGGATGCGGAACACGCCCATTATTACGTTCATCAACAAGCTCGACAGAGAGGGCATGGAACCGCTTGATATCTTTGCCGACATTGAAGAAAAACTCCAGATCGAGTGCACTCCCTTGACCTGGCCCATCGGTATGGGAAAACGGTTCAAAGGCGTCTACAACCTTCAAAAAAACGAACTGGGCCTTTTTTCTCCCGGATACACACCCAAAGACGACGACGGAGTCACGATCAACGATCTTTCATCCGGTGTTCTGGCCGAATCCATCGGCGAAACCCAGGCCGGAGAGCTCAAAGAGGACATCGACCTTCTCGAAGGAGCGGCGGATCCTTTCGATCTGGATCTTTTCCTCAACGGAACCCAGACACCGGTTTTTTTCGGCAGCGCCATCAACAACTTCGGCATCCGGGAGATGCTGGATTCATTTGTGGAAATCGCTCCGCCTCCTGGAAAACGCGAAGCGGATAAACGGTATGTGGACCCTGAGGAAAAAGCCTTCTCCGGGTTTGCTTTCAAGATCCAGGCCAACATGGATCCGGAACACAGGGACAGGATCGCCTTTTTCCGGGTCTGCTCGGGAAAATTCACCAAAGGCATGAAGGTGAAGCACCACCGCATCGGCAAAACCGTTAAGATTTCCAATGCCACCATATTCATGGCCCGGGAACGGAATCACATCGAGGAGGCCTATCCCGGAGACATCATCGGAATCCACAACCACGGTACCATCAAGATCGGGGACACGTTCACGGAAAAAGAGCCTCTGAAATTCCTGGGCATCCCCAACTTCGCCCCTGAAAATTTCAAGCGTGTGGTCCTGCGGGATCCTTTGAAAGCCAAGTCATTGCAAAAAGGCCTGGACCAGCTTGCCGAAGAAGGAACCATACAGGTCTTCAGGCCACTGATGGGGAACGATTTCATCCTCGGCGCGGTGGGCGTACTTCAGTTCGACGTCACCATGGAGCGGCTGAAGGCGGAGTACAACGTCAAAGCCGGATATGAACACGTGGACCTGGGAGTGGCCCGATGGGTGGAGTGCAGCGACAATGAGGTGCTGGAGCGATTTAAAACCAAAAACCAGGCAAGCCTTGCCACGGATTCCGAAGGATGGCTCACCTTTCTGACCACCAGTGAGTTCCAGCTCGGCTTTACCATGGAAGAATGGCCCGAGATTCAGTTTCACAAGACAAGGGAGCACAACTGACCCGCAATTTTTTTCAGGAGGAAACATGACAGCAAACAGAATCTTCAACTTTAATGCAGGCCCGGCAGCCCTCCCGCTCAAGGTCCTGGAAGAGATCCGGGCATCGTTTCTCGATTTCGAGGGAACCGGCATGTCCATCGTGGAAATCAGCCATCGTTCCGCCGCGTTCGACAACGTGGTCAATGATGCCGTGGAACGCACAAAGCGGCTTTTAAAACTCGACGATTCGCATCATGTCCTTTTTCTCCAGGGCGGGGCCAGCCTCCAGTTTCCCATGATACCGATGAACTTCCTGTCCGGCGACCGGACCGCCGACTATGTCAACACCGGCACCTGGTCGACCAAGGCGGTCAAGGAAGTTGACATTCTGAATAAGAATTTCCGGGTGGCCGCATCCTCGGAGGATAAAAATTTCTCGTACATACCGGAAAACATCCGGTTCAACAACGAGGCCGAGTACGTCCACATCACCTCCAACAACACCATCAAAGGAACCCAGTGGGCCGAATTTCCTGATACCGGGGGGATTCCCCTTGTGGCGGACATGTCCTCCGACATCATGAGCCGCTCCCTGGACATGGAGAAATTCGGCCTGGTCTATGCCGGCGCCCAGAAAAATATCGGCCCTTCCGGGGTCTGCATGGTGATCATCAAAAAAGACTTTCTCGAGCGGGCAGCGGACGAACAGCTTCCCTCCATGCTCCGGTACCGGACTTATGCGGACAAGAACTCCATGTACAACACCCCTCCCTGTTTCGGGGTGTACACCATTTCACTCGTGCTCAAATGGCTGGAACAGGAAATGGGCGGCCTTGACGAAATGGAAACATATAACCGGGAAAAGGCGGACCTTCTCTACGACTTCATCGATTCCTCCGAATTTTACACAGGGACCGCGGAAAAAAACAGCCGCTCTCTGATGAACGTGACCTTCCGGCTTTGGGATGAAACGCTTGAAAGCGAATTCATAAAACAGGCGCAGGGAAAGGGGCTCGGAGGGCTCAAAGGCCACAGATCCGTGGGCGGCTGCAGGGCATCCATCTACAACGCCGTTACCCTGGAAGGAGTCCGGGCCCTGGTTCAATTCATGGAAGCCTTTGAAAAGGAGAACAAGACATGAAAGTCCTGGTCAGCGACAAAATGGAAGAAGCCGGTATTTCAATCCTGAGAAACGAGGAAGGGATCCAGGTGGACGTGGATACCGGCCTTTCTCCAGAACAGTTGAAAGAGATCATCGGCGACTACGACGCCCTTGCCGTCAGGAGCGCCACCAAAGTCACGGAGGAAATCCTGGATGCGGCGGTCAATCTCAAGGTCATCGCAAGGGCGGGGATCGGGCTCGACAATGTGGACATCCCCTATGCCACCAAAAAGGGGGTGGCGGTCATGAACACGCCCGGCGGCAACACCGTCACGACGGCCGAGCACTCCATCGCCATGATGATGGCCCTGACCCGGAACATCCCCATGGGCACCATGACGATGAAACAGGGCCAGTGGGAGAAAAAGAAACTCCAGGGACGCGAGGTCTCCAACAAGACCCTGGGCGTCATCGGGTACGGCAACATCGGCTCCATCGTGGCCAACCGGGCCCGGGGACTGAAAATGAACGTGATCGTATTCGACCCGAACATTACCGCGGAAAGACTTGAAGAGGACGGCTACGAAAGTGTGTCCGCGGATGAACTGTACAAGCGGTCGGACTATATCTCCGTCCATGTCCCCAAACTGGACAGCACCACGAACCTTGTGGACAGACAGGCCTTTGAAAAAATGAAACCCGGCGTCATGCTGGTCAACTGTGCAAGGGGGGGCATCGTCAACGAATCCGATCTTTATGATGCCATCGTTTCCGGCAAGGTGGCGGGCGCAGCCCTTGACGTGTTTGAAACCGAACCGCCCGGGAAGACTCCCCTTCTCGAACTCGACCAGGTCATCGCCACCCCGCATCTTGGCGCCTCCACCCTTGAAGCCCAGACCAATGTGGCAGTGGCTGCCGCCAGTCAGATCGTCTCATTTTTGAAACACGGCACCGTGCTCAATGCCGTAAACATGCCCTCGGTGACAGGTCAAATACTGGAAAAGCTCAGCCCCCTTCTGCTGGTGGCGGAAAAAATCGGGCTGATGCAGTCCCAGATGGCACAGGGAGCCATTCGTTCCGTCACAGTGGAGTATGCCGGAGATTTCCCGGATGTGGATCTCAAACCGGTTACCGTTGCCGCTACAAAAGGACTTCTGGCCCCGTTTGTAAAATACGAGGTCAATTCCATCAATGCAGCCTCATTCGCCAAGGAAATGGGAATCAAAGTTTCGGAGACGTTCAGCCAGGAAACCGAGAACTTTACAAACCTGATCCGGGTCACTGTGGAATCAGGAGACGAAAAGAATCTTGTGGCCGGTACAATCTTCGGCAAAAACGATCCGAGGATCGTCCGGATCAACAAATTCCGGCTCGAGGTTATCCCGGAAGGTCATCTGGCGTTGATCCACAACATTGACAAACCCGGCTCCATCGGGAGCATCGGAATGACACTGGGCAGACACGACATCAATATCGCCCGGATGATGGTGGGCAGAGAAGATGACGGCGATCGGAACATCATTTTCCTGCGCACGGACACTCCCATCCAGGGGGATGTGGTGGAAAAAATCAGCGATCTGGAACTTGTCAATTCGATGGTCACGTTTGAACTGTAACACCATGGGATACAGCGACAGGGAAATTCCGTACAACTATACGTCAGCGGTTGACAAACAGGTTATCGAGCATTTGTTCGGGCCGGATATGGTCGATACACTTGAAAAACTGAAACCGCGCAGATCCACCGGAAGATCCGCACGCCTTCTGAACCGTTTCATGGGGGATATGTTCATGATCGAACGCAACCCCTTCATATTCCAGGAGCTTGTGGACAATCCGGAAGAGCGTCGCAGGCTTTTTTCCGCATTTGAAAAAGATCTTGCCGTGATCCGGTCCAACACCTCCGCCAAAGATGTACTTCATGTGGTCAACCGGTGCGATGAATGCCGGGAAACGTTTTACAAACGGATACAGAAGGCCTCGTCCCGTCAGAAAAAAATCAAAAGGACCCTCTCCCCGGTAGTGGGCAAGGAGAACATTTATTTCGACCCGTTCAGTGTTACCACCCATTCCACCGATGCCACCGATTGGCGGCTTCACCTGCCGGCAGCCGTTATTAGGCCATCTTCCGAGTCCCGGGTTGCCGAGCTTGTAAAAACCATAAACCGAACCGGCATGAAGATGATCCCCAGGGGAGGCGGCACCGGCCTGACCGGAGGAGCTACCCCTCTTGCAAGGGACTGCATCATGATCAACACGGAAAAACTCAACCGCATCGGCGAAATTGAAAAGCGGACAACCCTTCAGGGAAAAGAGTTTTTCTGCATGAAGACAGAAGCCGGCGTGATCACCGAAGATGCCATGAACCATGCAAAAGGCCGAGGACTGGTATTTGCAACCGATCCCACCAGTGCCTGGGCATCCACCATCGGCGGGAACATCGCGGAGAATGCGGGCGGAAAAACCGCCGTGCTCTGGGGAACCGCCCTTGACAACATCCTCTCGTACAACATGGTCATGCCCTCCGGCCGGGTCCTTACCATTGAACGGCAGGACCATCCGGGCCGCAAAATCATGCCCGAGGACACGGTGGTCTTCAATATCAGCGACGAACACAGCCGCCTTGTGGAAACGGTCACCCTGACCGGTGAAGAGATCCGGAAACCAGGCCTTGGAAAAGATGTGACCAACAAGGTCTTAAACGGCCTGCCCGGCATCCAGAAAGAAGGGTGCGACGGGATCATTACATCAGCCACCTTTATCCTTCACAACGCATTCAAACTGAAAAAGACGGTGTGTATCGAATTTTTCGGTAACGACCTCTCCGAAGCCGGCAAAGTGATCCGTTCCATTTCCCTGGCGTTCCGGGACAAGGAGAAAGAACCCTGCCTGATCGCGCTGGAGCACTTTGACGAAGAGTATATCAAGGCCATTGACTACAAGGCCAAGGCGGCCGGGACCGGACGGCTCAAAGCGGTACTCCTTCTGGATCTGGTGTCGAACAGCCCCGACCTTTTAAAAGAAGGAATGACCCGGCTGTACCGGATCCTTGCCCCGTACGACCGGACCGAAGCCACCACTGCAAAGGACGACCACGAGGCCGAACGGTTCTGGCGGGACCGCAAAAGGCTCGGAGCCATCGCTTCCAGGACCAACGCGTTCAAACTCAACGAGGATATTGTGCTGCCCATTGATGCACTGGCCGATTTCGCCGAGTATGTGGACCGGTACAACATCGAAGAAAAGCGGGTGACCTGCTGCAGCATCATCGACAACATCATGGAATATCTCGAAACCGCTGAACCGCTCGAAGATTCCGACTGGCTCAAAGCCAAGGTCAGCCTTGCCGGGGATATGGCCGGTATCGCCCGGGCCGCCGTGAACAATGCGGATCGGGACAAACTCGAAGAAGAGATCCGGTCCAACGGGTTCGTTACTGAACTTCTGCAGATCATGCGCGGGTACACACTGGTCAGCGAAAATATCAAAAAGATTCACAAAGAAACTCTCTCCCGGCTGATCGTAATCGCCACCCATATGCACGCAGGCGACGGCAACGTCCATGTGAACATACCGGTCATGTCCAATGACCGGGAAATGATGGAACGGGCCGCCCGAACCGCTGACCGCATCATGGAAAAAGCCGTCCGATTCAACGGCGTGGTCAGCGGTGAGCACGGCATCGGGATCACCAAGTTCAGACATCTGCCGGAAAACAGGATTGAAGAGCTGGAACACTACAGAAACAAAGTGGATCCCCACCGGGCCATGAATCCTTTTAAACTTTCCAGGGCAGACATTATCGACAAGGTCTTCACTCCCTCTTTCAACCTTCTGGAACTTGAGGCCAACATTCTCCGGAGAGGATCGCTCGGGACCCTTGCCCTGGAAATCGCCAACTGCGTCAGATGCGGCCGGTGCAAGATCGACTGCCCCGTGTTTTTCCCCGGACAGAATCTGTTTTTCCATCCGCGGAACAAAATACTGGCGGTGGCATCCCTGATCGAGGCGCTGTTGTATATCACCCAGCGAACCCATTCCACCCGGTTCAGGATTCTGAAACACCTGGAAGAGATCGCGGACCACTGCACCACCTGCCGCAAATGCCTTGAAAAATGCCCTGTGAACATTGATTCGGGAAACGTCTCCATCATCGAGCGGGAAATTCTGGCGGAAAACCGGTTCAAGCACACGTCCTGGATGACCACCCTCACCCTTAAATACCTGACATCCCGGAACCGGCTGGCCAACCGGGTTCTCCGGTATCTTCTCGTTACCACCGGCAGCCGGATCCAGAGGACCGGATCAAAGGTAATGGCCAAACTGCCCGACATCAACGGATATAAACAGAAAAAGCCGTTTATTCTGTTCAAGGCTCCAATGCCCCGTATCAACAGCCGGCCCATGCATTCGATCCTGCCCGGATGCGAGGCCAACCAGGCGATTCTGGCGGAACCTTCTGTTCAGCCGAAATTCAATGTGTTCTACTTTCCCGGCTGCGGCAGCGAAAGACTCTTCTCCGATATCGGCAAAGCATCGCTGTATCTTCTTTTAAAAAACGGCGCCCGGGTGATCCTGCCTCCCCCGTTTCTGTGCTGCGGTTTTCCCGCCCGGATCAATGCCAGCAAGGATCGGTTCAATCATATTTCGCTCAGGGACACCATTATTCTCTCGCAGATCCAGCAGATGTTCAACGATCTGGAGTTTACCGCATGTGTAGTGAGCTGCGGTACGTGTAAAGAATCTTTGGAAAATCTGAATGCCGGCACCATCTTTAACTGCAAAATCAAAGATGTCGGTGCCTTTGTCCTTGAAACGGAACCCTCCGTATCCCTGGACGGGGAGTTTATGTATCACGCACCCTGCCATGATTCAATGGAAGGAAGGGGCGAAGAAATTATCCGCACCGGAACCGGAGCGGACATACACCCGATCCCCTTCTGTTGTTCGGAAGCCGGAACCATGGCCATGTCAAGACCGGACATCTCCGATTCCATGCTGAAACGGAAGCGGTCGGCCATTGATGCATTCAGGGAAAACCACAACGGTGTAAAAAGGATCCTCACCAACTGCCCCTCCTGTCTGCAGGGGCTCGGCCGCTGTGATTCCACAAAGATCGAACCGGTACACCTCTCAGTGGAACTTGCCGCCCGGACCGGCGGCCCCCAATGGCAGATGGAACTGGCAGATCTGGTCCGGCATTCCACCGTGATTCAGTTTTAAAGGATTCGACGCGGCATGAATATCATCCTGCTGCATGAATCCGATTTTGAAGCGCCCGGCCGGGTGCTTCTCACGGACAGGCGGGCTGCACATATCCTGGGAACCATCCGGGCCCGCGTCGGTGACACACTCTCTTGCGGCATGATCAACGGTCCCATCGGCAAAGGGGGGATCACGGACATCAAAGAAAATTCGGTTGAAATGGAGGTGTACCTTGACTATCCGCCTCCGCCCCCGCTGCCGCTGACCCTTGTACTGGCGCTTCCGCGGCCCAAAATGCTGAGACGGATTCTTGAGACGGCCGCCTCCATGGGCATTAAATCGATGTACCTGATCAATTCCTGGCGGGTGGAAAAGAGCTTCTGGCAAAGCCCGGTTCTTTCTGAAAAATCCATTGAAAAAGCGCTTTTCTCCGGGCTTGCGCAGGCCGGAGACACAGTCCTGCCCGAAATTTACCAGAGGCGGTTTTTCAAAGATTTTGTAAAAAACGAGCTGCCTGAAATCGCAAAAGGCACGCTCCGGATTGCGGCCCATCCCAAAACGGACAACCGCTTTCCAGCGGATGTAAAAGAGCCGGTCACCTGTGTGGTCGGACCGGAGGGGGGATTTATCGACCTTGAAATCAAAACCCTCGAGGACCAGGGGTTCCGTCCGTCCGCCCTGGGCGAAAGGATTTTACGGGTGGAGACGACGATCCCCTTCATCGCCTCCAGACTGTTTTCCGGCCGGTTTTAATCCACCTTGAATTTTTCCACCAGTTCCTTGAGGGTACTGGAAAGTTCGGACAGTTCTCGCGCACTTTTTTCCACCCGGCCGGAATCCTCTGCAATATCACCGGTGCTCTGGTTGAGATCCGTGATGTTCGTGCTTATCCGTCCCGTGGCTTCTGTACTCAAGGAGACCTTTTCACTCACTTCGGAAATGGCATCCGACACCTGGGTGGCATTGGCGGAAATCTCTTTGGTGGTATGGGACTGTTCCTCCATTGCGGTGGAGATTTTGCCGACGATCTCGTTGATCTCTTTGATGACCTCCGGAATCTTTCCGATCTCGTCAACGGTTTCCCCGGAAACGGACTGGATTCTCTGAATGGTCTCCTTGATTTTGCCTGTCGCTTCACTGGTCTGTCCCGCCAGACCCTTGATTTCATTGGCCACCACGGCGAAACCTTTTCCGGCCTCACCTGCCCTTGCCGCCTCAATGGTGGCGTTCAGGGCCAAAAGATTGGTCTGTTCGGAAATGTCAGTGATGGTTTCGGTTACCACATTGATCTCTTCTATGGCATTTCCCAGTGTATCCACCTTCTCCGCGGCACTCTCCGCCTGGGTGCCGGCCCGGCCGGTAATGCCGGTGGCCTGTTCCGTATTCTGAACGATGGCGTCAATGGTGGAAACGATTTCGTCCGTGGAGGCGGCCACACTGGAAAGGTTGGTGGCGGCCTGCTCCATGGCGGCGGATACGGACAGCATATTCTGATTCATTTCCTCGGCTTCACCGGTGATCCCCTCGGATTTGTTCCGGGCTTCATCCCCTCCTTTTGCCAGAGAGCGGGAAAGATCCAGAAGATTGGCCGAGGCCTTGTCCACTTCGGCCGAGTTGGTACCGATGTCCCGGATCAACCCCCCGAGGCGCTCCATGAACACGTCAAACCAGTGGGCCAGCTGTCCGATCTCGTCGTTCCGGTTGAGGTTCAGCCGGAGCGTCAGATCCCCTTCCCCCTCGGCTACGTCCTTGAGTCCGGAAACCACCGTGGTGATCGGCCGTGTCACGGTCCGGGCCAGCAGGAACGCCACCGGCAGAATCAGGACCACGCATATGATGCCCACCACACCGAGCCATTTGATAAGCTGGAAGGTATTGCTGTTGATGATCTTGTACGAGTACAGGGACGCTACGGCGCCGACGACATTCCCCTCTTGTTTTACCGGCATGACCCCTCTGGCATAGGTCTGACCGTTCACAGACACATCATCCAGGAAAATCCCCCGGTCGCCCACGGTTCTTGTACGGCCCCGGCCGGCTGCCTTTTCCAGATTCACTTTTTCATATCCTTCAAGGGAGCCGCCGCCTTCACCCGCGGCACCAAACACCATCACGTCGGTTCCGCTGAAAAGGGAAATCCGTTCGGCGAACTCTTTTCCCACCAATCGGCTGGTTTTCAACATACCCACTGGGCTGGGGACCCGTTTTTTCGCCTCCGGGTCGAACACCTCCACCTTGGGAAGCGCTACTGCAGAAAGTTCGAGAGCCCGGTCGTTTTGCACGAAACCCGCCCTTTCCTTTTCCATGCGTTCGTCCGCTTTCAGAAAGGATTTTGAAAGCGGCCATTTTTCAGTTCTTTCAAGCTTGTCAAAAACAACGCTCTCCCCTTTTGCCACGGTATCGTGCCGGTACTCGGCCCGGTCGGCATACCGCAGGACATAGCTGACAAACGTGCCCTTCTCCTGATTCTGCATAAAGATGACAAGACGGCCCTGTTTGTCGTACACGGATACCCGGAACAGCCGGTTGGCCTGCATCATGTCATAAAGGGACTCGACTGTGGACTCGAAGGTAAACACCCCGCGGGTGACATTGTCACTGTCCTGGTACGATTGGATCAGTTTCAGGTTGCTGGCGAGATCCGCGGAGGAAATCACCTGTCGAGCGGAACCCAATGCCTTTTCCTTCATGTGGTCCAGATCGTCCTGGATAATAATAAACGCCTGCTCGATGGATTCGGTGGAAATGTCCACATATTGATTCCGTACAATCACGGATACGGCCGAGGAAGAGACAGCGACCACAAAAACAATCAGTCCTAAAGCCTGCAGGGCGAGTTTGTTTCTAAAGCTCATATGAATGCTCCATGGCAAAACAGTTTCAAGTAAAATTAAAAACAGACGTTACTGTTTTCGCCGGCGAATGTCAAGAAAGACGTGATGCAGTACCCCATGATTTTCCATGAAGGTTTTTATACCAGATACTCCACAAACGTCTTGATCAGCTCGTTCCGGTCGATATACGCATTCATTTTGTCGGTAAGAAACACCGGCAGGTTTTTTTTCCCGAGCATGCCCGGGATCACCACTTTTTTCATGACCTCGGAAATTTTACGTTTTTCAATGCCCAGAGTACTGCGGTACGGACCAAAAAAAAGATCGGATGCTCCTGCTTCCTCCTCCCCGTTCAAATGATCATAACAAAGATGCGCTATATAGATGACAGCCACATTCTCTCTCAGATGCCCGGGGATCCGGTCCGGGGAGGCAAACGAAGGATACGAGAGATAGGCCACAGTTTCGCAGATCACATCAGGAAGCTGCCAGCTTTCCAGCAATATCCGTCCGAGCACCGCACTGTCGATGAGATCGAACAGCGGTTTCAAATGCGGATTCTTGTCTTTCAGAAGCTCAAGCACCAGTTGCCCGGTTTCATGCAGGATGCAGACGGTGGAGAGCATCACCGGCTTTCCGCACCTGAGTCCCTTGGAGAGTTCATATACAATGTAAGAGATGCCCAGAGAATGCTGGTACAACTCACGGAACAAGGGAGTGTCCGGTAAAGCTTTCTTCATACCCTCGGCAATCACAAGCTGGGACACGGCATTGTACCCCAGAAGCATTACTGCATAGGAAATGTCCGACACCTTGCCCGGCATTCCGTAATAGGCGGAATTAATGGTTTTCAAAAGAACCCCGGCAAGAGAAGGATGTTTTCTGATCTCGTCGGCGATTTCATGGGGGGAAATGTGCCCCTCGTTGATTTTTCCGGTCAGTGACAGCGCATACGACGGCAGTTTGGGCACCTTGTCGACCAGATCCCTCAAAAACCGGCAGGTTTGAATCCCATCGGCGTGCCGCACGGCAAGTTCATGATTCCGTTTGATGAGCGCCTGTTTTCCGCTTTCCGCCGCCAGATTGTTCTTCTCCAGGCGTTCGGCCCTCACAGCGGTTTTTCTTGCGATCATGCGGTAAAAATACACCTGGATATCCGGAGGCGTACGTTTGAACGAAGAGCGGCTGATCCGCAGGACACTGGCATTCTGAACCGCCTGAACAGTAAAGGAGCTTGTCTTTTTGCCGAGGAATGCCTCCTCGTTGAATATTTCCCCCTGCCGGATATGTGTGCGGACCCGTGTATTTTCTCCCTCTTTCTTCATCACCCGGAACCGGCCGGTGAGAACGATAAAAAAACGGGTATCCTGTTCCCCCTGCCTGACAACCGTATTATCGGCCCTGTATTCGACTGTTTCCGCATGATCGTAAAACGACTTGTACTGAGCCGGGGTCAACCCTTCGAGAATGTTTTTCCGCTTTGATGGCTTCACATCTCCGCCTTTTTAAAAATTCATCCGCCATCCGGCATTGGCAAACGCAAACTTTTCCCTGAACCGGTTATAACAGGCGGCAGCCGCTTCATTACCGGTGCAGTGAGAAACCGCCACCAGATCAAGACCCATCTCTTCAAACGCATCCATGGTTTTCACTACCTGCTCGAGCTTTCGGGCAAATCCCAGGTGGGTGCCCCCGATCACGGCATGAAACGAATTATGCCCGGTTTTTTCCCTGAAATGATTCATCACGTTGACGATTCCGGCATGGGCGCATCCGGCCACAATGACCGGCCCCGAATCCGTTTCCACCAGGATGGAGGCATCATCCAGCATGGGGTCCTCCACAAACCGTTCCTCCCTTTTAACCATCAAAGCGGCATCCGGCTTTTCAAATGCGATTTTTCGGGGGATTTCCCCGGAAAACCATACACCGGGGGCAATTTCCGTATAATCTGTTTTCATGGAAAAGGAAGCGCCCAGGGAAGATTCAAGAAACTCCCGTCTGTACGGAATACCGATGTAAAAGTGACGGGTTTCGGTTCCAAATGGAATCCGGGAATATTTGCTGTCAAATATGTCCGGATGGGCAACCACCTCGGCGCCTCCCGACGCCGTCAACGCCTGGGCAAGCCCCCCGGTATGATCAAAATGGCCGTGACTCAGCACCAGTTGATTCACACGTGAAAGATCCGTCCGAAGGGCGGCCGCATTACTCTTTAACGCGATGCCCTGGCCGGTATCAAACAGGATTTTTTCCCCGTCCTTTTCAATGAGGGCGGCAAACCCATACTCTCCGGCCACCCCGACGGGGGCGGCCGCCCTGTTTTCACATATCACGGTGATCGTGGTCTCACTCATTCTCCTTCTCCTCCGGGTATAGAAACCAACGGTACCCACATTTCATCCGGAACTTATTCCGACTGTTTTATTCCGACTGTTTCAAAAATCCCTTGAAAGCGTCTTCGGCCTGCTTTTTGACATCCTCGGACGTCTTTTTCTTCAAATCCTTATCCT
>CAYFVA010000036.1:7508-14255 GCA_964346265.1 uncultured Desulfobacterales bacterium | reverse complement strand
GTCCGGGACATGGAGATCCCCGTATCCGGTTCCCATGCAGACCCCTTGTTTAAACGACCCGTGAAAATCGGTGCCTCCGGTCACCAGAAGATCCAGGCGTTCGGCAATCCCTTCCAGGTGTTCGACCTGGTTTTCCGAATGCTCGGGGTAGTATACTTCGATACCGTCCAGACCCAGGGATGCAAGCTCGTTTATGAGCGTTTCGACGGTTTCTTTCCTTTCCGGCTCGATCAGTCCGGGATGGGCCAGGACGGCAACGCCCCCTGCCTCATGCACGGCATGGACGGCCTCGCTGCAGGACAATCGGAACTTGTCCACATACGCCGGCCGCCCCTTGGCGAGAAATTCGTCAAAGGCATGGCCGAACGAGTCCGCAATTTGTTTTTCCACCATCACCCGGGCGATGTGAGGTCTTCCGGTCTGGCCGGAAGTTGATAATCTTTCCACCTCTTCCAGGCGGATGTCATACCCCAGATCGTTGAGTTTTTGGATAATCTTTGGATTGCGGTCGGCTCTTGCCTGTTTCAGTTGTTCAAGGGTGTGGTTGAGGCGGCGGTTGTGTGCATCAAAACCGTACCCCAGAATGTGGAGGCTGTCTTCTCCTTTGCAGCCGGGGGGCAGGCTGCAGCTGATTTCCACGCCGGTCAGGAATGCAGGGCCGTTTTGGACTCCTCGTGCAAGGATCTGCTTTACCCCGTCAATGGTGTCGTGGTCCGTCAGCGACAACGCGGTAATTCCGCTCTCCGACGCCGTATCAATGATTTCGGCAGGCGTCAGAGAGCCGTCCGATGCTGTGGAATGTATGTGAAGATCAATCAAATCGCAAAACTGTTCTAAATGCCGAGCGCCCTTTCAAGGTCCTCTTCCTGTTTTTTGCATTCAATGCACTGGGTGGTCACCGGTCTGGCCTTGAGCCGTTCAAAAGAGATATCTTCCTCGCAGGTCTCACACATGCCGAACGTGCCGTTCTCGATTCTGTCAAGGGCTTTGCGGATTTTCTTGATCAGTTTGTGCTCCCGGTCCCGGATTCTCAGTTCAAAATTCCGGTTCGCTTCGTGGGACGCCCGGTCCGTGGGGTCTGCAAAGTTGTCTTTGGGCTGCGTCATGCCGGTCACCGTATCATCGGCGTGGGAAAGAAGGTCGTTCATCCTTTCCGTGAGCAAATTTTTGAAAAAATCCAAATCTTTCTGTTCCATTGTTCCCCCTCTCTATATAACATTCATGGCCTGAGCGGCCACAACAAATGATGAAAGCATAGGCTCTCGGGGTGGGTATCAGGTGTTGGGTATCAGGCGTCAGCTAAAACCTGAAACGTAAAAACCTGAAACCTGCTTGCTGTCTGCTTTCATATAAAAGTACAACAGTAAAGAAGACACCAAAGGATAAATATACTATTTTTGAAAAAAATGTAAAGGAAAAATGTGGCCTGATGATACGGCCCGGTTGTTGTCAATGCCGGTGGTTTGTGCTACAGAAAGAGGATGAAACTGAAACACCTGTGGGTATAAAGAGATCTTCATGGTGCAGACAACGAATTCCGGCGGTCCTTTCGCCCTGGTTCGGTCAAAAGGGAAAGATTCGGATGTATAAAAAAGAACGGCAGGTTCTGTGTATTGCGGTGTTTGTCCTGTTCCCGTTTTTTCAGGCCATGGCCTTTGGACAGGAAAAAACGGTGAGCGTGGCCACGCTTGAAGACTACGCCCCTTTCTGCTTCAAGACCGGAGATCCGGTGAAAGCCCGTATCCGGCCGGGAGAAGATACGGAGAACTTCAAAGGATACAGCTGGGATATTCTCCGGGAATCCTTTCATGCAACAGGGTATACCATAACGCTTTCAGTGGTTCCGTGGGCCCGGGCAATGGTCTATCTCAAAATTGGAGAATATGATATCCTCTTTCCCACAGGCAAAAACAAAGAGCGGGAAGAGATGTTTCATTATTCTGAAGAGCCGGTCAACCAGGCCCGATTTGTCGTGTACGTGAGGGCCGGGGATTCCATTGAATGGAAGGGCCTTAAGTCCCTTGAAGGCCGTACCATCGGCGTGAAAAGGGGGTTCAACTACGGAGACGCCTGGAAAGAGGCGGATTTTATTGAAAAATACAGCGTGGCAAGCATCCGCCAGGGTTTCCGGATGCTTTCGGAAAAACGGCTGGACGGGTTTGCAGGGTATGAGTTCAACTGGGATTACTTTCTCCGGCAGCAAGGGTGGCAGGACCGGTATACCAAGCTGCCTGGTTTCGACTGTACCGCGGAATATCCGGTGGCACTCAAATCAAACCCGAACGGCCCGGAATATCTGAAAGCCTTTGACAAAGGCAAGCGGCAGCTCAGGAAAAGCGGGCGCCTGGAAATCATCCGGCAAAAATGGCTGAACCCCTGAATCATTGTTCCGCAACCCGGATCACAACGAATTGTCCTCCCCGTTGGAATCGAGGTTGAAAAGCTGTCTGGCCGCATTGAGGTAAAACGAGTCTTTGCGGTGGGCGCCCGTGTTCTTCAGAAAGAGGATCGGGTCGTGCATGACCCGGCTTGCAATGGCCCGGGCCATTCTTCTGATGGCCTGCCTGTCTTCTTCCGTCAGGTTCTCCATGGATGCAATGGTCTTGTTGGTCTCGATTTCCGTAATCCGTTCGATTTTTTCTTTGATGGCGACAATGGTGGGCACCACTTCCAGGTCCTCCAGCCACCTTCTGAATTTGACCACAGCCTCTTCAATGATCCGTTCCGCCTTGACCGTTTCTTCCTGCCGTTTTTCCATGTTCCGGTCGACGATACTCTTCAGGTCGTCAATGTCATACAGGTACGCGTTGTTGATCCGGTTAATGTCCGGATCCATGTCTCTGGGAAGAGCAATATCGATAAAGAAAAGCGGTTTGTGCTTGCGTTTTTTCATCACTTTCTTCACCTGGAAGGCCTCGAGCACGTATCCTTGGGCACCGGTGGAACTTATGATGATATCCGCTTTTTCAAGGGCTTTTTCCATCTCCTCGTACTTGACCGCCTCTCCCTTGAACTTGTCCGCCAGATCGACCGCGTTTTTAAAGGTTCGGTTGACAACGGTGATTCGGGCGACGTGGTGGGAGATCAGATGTTCCACCGCAAGCTCGGCCATCTCTCCTGCACCGATGAGCATGACCCGCTTTTTGGAAAGATCGCTGAAGATCTTGCCGGCAAGCTCGGTGGCGGCATAGGAGATGGAGACGGCATTGTCTCCGATTCCGGTCTCTTTCCTGACACGTTTGGCAACGGAGAAGGTTTTGTGTAAAAGCCGGTTCAGAATGACCCCGGATGTGTTTCCGGCCACGGCGCTTCTGTAGGCTTTTTTCACCTGGCCGAGGATCTGCGGTTCGCCCACGATCATGGAATCGAGGCTGGAGGCGACCTTGAAAAGGTGGGCCACGGCATCATCGTCCGTGTAGGTATAAAGGGCGTTTTCAAATTCCGCCGCCGGGATATTCTTGAAATCGGCAAGCTGTTTTTTGACTGTTTCAATACCGGCCCGGTCTTTGGTGGTGAAAACCACCTCGGTCCGGTTGCAGGTGGAAAAAACAATGATTTCGTCCAAAAGATCCACACGGCTGAGCTTCTCCAGTGCTGCGGGCAGCTGGTCGTCCCCGATGGCGAGGCGTTCTCTGAGTTCAACCGGAGCGGTTTTGTGGTTCAATCCTGTGAGTATGATCTGCGGCATGGTTCTCCGTTTATTTTGTGAATTCCTGGTGGTGGCCGCCGATGAGAAAGTTGACCCCGATAAACGTAAACAGCAGAACGGCAAACCCGATAATGGTCATGACCGCGGATTTTTTTCCCTGCCAGCCCACGGTGAGACGGCAGTGAAGAAGGGCGGCATAAATCAGCCATGTGACCATGGACCAGATCTCCTTGGGGTCCCAGCTCCAGAACTTGCCCCACACCCCTTTGGCATAGATGAATCCGGTGACGAGCCCGAAGGTGAGAAGGGCGAATCCGGTGGCCACCAGTGTATAGCTTGCCGAATCGAGCCGGGCCAGGGACGGCAGCCGCCGGAAAAAGAATCCCTGTCGTTTGGATTTGATCTGTTTCTCCTGGAGAAGGTAGAGGATACCCGCTCCGCAGGCAAGGGCCAGGGCGGCTTCTCCCATGAAAATCAGGACAATGTGGGATATGATCCAGAATCCTTTGAAGACGGTTTCGTATTCGGCTGGATCGGTGGGGATCAAAAGGGCGGACACCAGTGTGAACACCAGAAGCGGTGTGGCGAATACCCCCAGAATTTTGAGATCCAGGCGCCTTTTGAACAAAATGAACGTCCAGGCAAGGGCCAGACCAAAGATGGACAGTGTCTGGTGAAGGTTGTGTGCCGGGATGGTGCCGAGAGCGGCCGTACGGGCCAGAATGGAAACAAGATGAAGCAGAGCTCCCGCCGCGGTCAGGTAGAACCCGGCATTCTGCATTTTGTCGTTCTGCCGGAAGAGATACAGGAAATAGGCGGTCATGCCGGCAATGTAGAACAGTGTTGCCGAATAAAGGGTCGCGTCTGCCGAGTATTCAAAGATCATACATCCTCTCGGGCCATAAGATTGTCAAATTCAAAACCGTCTCCCAGTATCGTTTTCAAAAGCCGGTCAATGGCGGTTTTGTCCTCTTTGCCGATCAGGTCCAAAAGGCCCGAATCGAGCAGGGCATTGAACTGTTGTTTGTGTGCGGCCGGGTCCCGCTTCTGTTGAAGAAGTTTTTCCCTGATCCGGCCCATGAGGGTCAGCAGGGTTTCGTATTCCGGGCCGAATTCTTTTTCAAGCGCCCGGCGGATTCTTTTGGCCACAGCCGGGCTTTTGCCGCCGGTGGATACGGTGAGAAGAAGATCTCCTCTGGTGACTGCCGCCGGAAGGGTGAAACCGCTGCCGTCCGGCCAGTCCGCGATGCTGCAGAGGATGTTTTGTTCATCCGCATCCTGCTTGACAGCCCGGTTGATGCCGGAATCATCAGTGGCCGCAAAAACGAGAAAGGCCCCGTCAAGGTCTTCCCGGGCGTACCGTTTTCCGGAGAGCCGGACGCCTTCGGGTTCAAGCCGCCTGCACCGCTCTGAAAACACCGGGCTCAGCACGGTGACATCGGCCCCGCAGGCGGACAGGGTTTCGGCTTTCCTGGCGCCCACTTCGCCTCCGCCGATCACAAGACATTTTTTGTCTCTCACGTCAAGGTTGACGGGATAGTATTTCATGATGGTCACTGTTTTCCCTGTTTGCAAAATATTCCAATATATATTACTCTGAGGTATTTTTCAATATATAGGAGTGGATGCCCACATGATTATCGATTGCCATACCCATATTTTTCAAAAGAGCGTGCGGCAGGAAAGAGAACGGTTTTTTGACAAAGAGCCGAAATTCAAGATGCTGTATGGTTCTGAAAAGTCACCCATGGCGGGTTATGAAGACGTGATTTCCGTCATGGACGAACAGGCCGTGGACGTCTCCGTGGTGTGCGGTTTTCCCTGGCACGATCTCGAGCTGGTAAAAGAGAACAACGATTATGTTCTTCAAGCGGTGGCCCGATACCCGGATCGTCTGAAAGGACTTGTCTGTTTCGACGCCATGCTGCCGGCCGCCGCCCGGGAGACGGAGCGGTGTCTTGACGCGGGAATGTCCGGAGTCGGGGAGCTTGCCTTCTATCTGTCCGGTATAGACCATGAGGCGGTGAAACATCTGGAACCTGTAATGGCGCTTTTGAGGGAAAAAGGAAATCCGCCCTGTATGATCCACACCAATGAACCGGTGGGCCATAAGTACCCGGGCAAAACCCCTGTGACCCTGGAGCAGATTTACGCGCTTTGCAAAACGTTTCCGGATAACCGGCTGATCCTGGCCCACTGGGGCGGCGGGATATTCTTTTACAATGTCATGAAAAAAAAGGTGTCAGACGTTCTGGAAAATGTCTGGTTTGATATTGCCGCCTCCCCGTTTCTTTACACGCCGGCCATATACAACATGGCCGTTGAAGCCGGGCTGGAGGACAAGGTGCTTTTCGGCACCGACTTTCCGCTTCTCGATCCGAACCGGTACTACCGGGACATCGATCAGTCGAAACTCACAGACGGACAAAAGGAAAAAATCTATTCCCGGAACGCGTCCGCGCTTTTTCCTGACTGATCACAGGGTCCCGTATGAATTTCCGGTGGCGTAAGCCCTATAGACTTTAATCAGATTGCAATTTATTATTGCATTATGCAACCCTGTGCGCTATCTTTAAGAAAACAATATAGCAAGAGGTGCCATAATGACAACAGCAGTAAGAATTACCGACGGATTGGTGCGGGAAGCCAGAATATACAGCAAAATCGACAAGCGTTCCTTAACAGGCCAGATTGAGCACTGGGCGAAGATTGGGAAATGTGCTGAAGAAAATCCTGATCTGACCTACAGCCTGATTAAAGAGATTCTTATCGGTCTTGCGGAATTGGAGCAAGGAGAATCATCTGAATATCATTTTGGATAAACGGCAATGAAAATTCTCCAATCCCGATCTTTTGAACGTAAAATAAAAAAATTTACCAGGCAGGAAAAAAATGCCCTGGACAAACAGGTGGAAATGATTGCCGCGAACCCATCTGTCGGAGAAGAAAAAAAAGGGGATCTCCGTGGGGTGTATGTCCATAAATTTAAAATAAAAAGTATCCAGTATCTGCTTGCATATCGTTTTGCGGGGGAGGACCTTGAATTCATTATGATCGGCCCGCATGAAAATTACTATAGAGATTTAAAAAGCTTTCTT
>CAYFVA010000036.1:2842-7408 GCA_964346265.1 uncultured Desulfobacterales bacterium | reverse complement strand
TTCTTTATTTTTGAGGGCCTTATCCAAAGCGTCCGGTTATATATTCTTCTGTCTGTTTTTCGACAGGATTTGTAAAAATCTGGTTCGTGCTTCCAATTTCCACCAAGTCACCCATATAGAAAAAAGCGGTATAGTCGGAAACCCTGGCAGCCTGCTGCATACTATGTGTGACAATAATAATCGTATATTTTTCTTTTAAATCAAAAATCAGATCCTCTATTTTCTGGGTTGCAATAGGATCAAGTGCGGAAGCCGGCTCATCCATCAATAGGATATCCGGCTGCATGGCAATAGCTCTTGCTATACACAGCCGCTGCTGCTGACCGCCTGATAAATTCGTTGCCATCTCATTCAGTCTGTCTTTGACTTCTTCCCACAAACCCGCTCTTTTTAGGGAGTTTTTAACAAGATCATCCATCTGTGGTCCCTTGTCGGCAAGTCCATGAATTCGCGGCGCATATGCGATATTTTCATACACACTTTTCGGAAAAGGATTCGGTTTCTGAAAAACCATTCCTATTCGTTTCCGTAACTCTACCACATCGATTTTTGGATCGTATATATCAGTATCATCAAACAGAATCCGTCCCTTGACTTTTGTATCGGGGATCAGATCATTCAATCTGTTCAGACAGCACAAAAACGTACTTTTACCGCAACCGGAAGGCCCTATAAGTGCCGTCACATGGTTTTGCAAAAAATTGATATTTATATCATTCAGTGCCTGAAAATTTCCGTAAAAAAAGCTCATCGATTCCACAGTCATCTTGGAATTCGTCGTCATTTTGCCTCCATACCCATTACCATTTTTTTTCATGTTTATTTCTCATCCAGACAGCAAAAGCGTTTAGTGACAGCAATACCAATAAAAGAACGATTATACCCGCAGCCGTTCTTTCCACAAAAGCTCTCTGTGATGCAGAAGACCAGGTATAGACCTGAGCGGGTAAAACCGTTGCAGCCTCGGTAATTGATGTAGGGGCGTCGGGAATATATGCCATCATACCCACTATAAGCAGAGGGGCGGTCTCTCCCATGGCCCTGGCCACCCCCAGAATCGCCCCGGTTAAAATACCCGGTACGGACAGAGGCAGGATATGATGCGAAATCATCTGCCACTTGGATGCACCCACAGTCAGTGCACCATGTCTTATGGAATCGGGAACGGCTTGAAGGGCGGCCCTTGAGGTTATAATTATAATCGGCAGAGTCATCAGCGAGAGTGTTAAGCCGCCTGCAAGTGATGACGATCTTGGAACACCAAAGAAGTTGATAAAAATCGCCAACCCCAAAAGTCCGAAAATTATGGAAGGGATTGCAGCCAGATTGTTGATATTTACTTCTATTATCTGGGTAAAAAAATTGTCCGGCGCATATTCTTCAAGATAAATCGCTGACATCACACCGATTGGTACACTGAAAAGGACCGTCAGCATTATTACATACACAGTGCCCACAGCTGCTGAAAAAATTCCTGCAATCTCAGGCATCTTTGAGTCTCCATTCAAAAAAAACCCCGAGTTAAACGCCAACTCGATTTTTCCTTCAGCTTTCAGCTTGTCAACAGCCTGTTTTTCCTTATCCGTAAGTTGGCTCGGCTTGGATTTCATGTACTGATCCACTTCGTCAACAGCAACCAGCCATCTTTGTATACTGGTGTTCATCAAAGAAGGATTCCCCTCCACCTCAAGGGGTAAAGTTCTCATTTCACCGCGACTTACAAAGTCCCTCACCTCTTCTTTAACAGCAAGTGGCGGAATCTCCATGGTCTCTTTCGTAAACGTGATCTCGGACTTAATCTTTGCCTGTAGAAAAGCGGTGTGCGCCTTTATTATAGTATCCGCAAAGAAGAACAGCAGAAAAAGAAAAGACAAAATAATGGCAACAAGTCCGTAAAGCTTAAACCGCTTTTCGGCACTGTACCTTCTTCTATTTTTTTTTGACACTTGTGTTAAAGAGGACATTAAAAATCTCTCACTATTCGTATTTTTCTCTAAATTTTTTCACAATAATTGTTGATACAATGTTTAATACCAAGGTAAGCATCAAAAGCACAAAACCCAAGCCAAAAGCGGAAAGCGTTTCCAGACTGTCAAAAGCCTGATCCCCGGTCAAGGAGTCAACTATTCTCACGGTAACAGTCGTCATGCCTTCCAGCGGGTTTGCCGTTAGGTTCGGTCTTAGCCCGGCCGCCATAACAACGATCATTGTTTCTCCTATTGCCGTTGATACCGCAAGTAAAAAAGCGGAAACGATTCCCGGAAGAGCGGCAGGAAGAACCACTTTTTTTGTTGTTTCCGCCACAGTCGTACCCAACGCAAGGGAACCATGCCTGAGGCTCTGGGGTACGGCATTTATCACATCATCAGAGAGGGAGGACATGAGTGGAATAATCATGATTCCCATGACCAGACCCGGGGACAAAGCGTTTGTGTACGCAGCTTCAAGCCCCAGAGAGTCAGCGATTTTCACCACCATCGGGCTTACGGTAATTGCTGCAAAGAAACCGTATACAACAGTAGGTATACCTGCCAAAATTTCCAGCATCGGTTTCATAATGTTTCTGAATTTTTTGGATGAATATTCAGCCAAAAATATTGCAGAAAAAAGACCAATCGGCACTGATACACACATAGCTATAAATGTTATCATAAAAGTGCCTGCAAAAATCGGTACTGAGCCGAACTCAGGTTTGGCGGCATCCCCGGTTTCTCTTCCGGCACCTCCCAGAAATGCCGTGTCCGGATTCCAGCTGGTTCCGGTTATGAAATTCCAAAATCCCACTGCATCGAAAAATTTAATTGCCTCAAATAAAACGGAAAGGACAATCCCCACAGTTGTTAATATGGAAATTAATGATACTACCAGTAAAAACACCTGGATTGCCATTTCAACTTTATTTCGGGCTCTGAAATCGGGATTGATTTTTTTTACACCAAAAGCGAAACCTAAGGCCAAAAGGGCTGGGCATGCGGATATCAGAATATATGGAGGTACGGAGTAAAATCCGGTAGCATGCAAAAAACCGGCTATAATGGAGATAAACATTGATGGAAGACCCATCACAAAAACAACATACCAGCCATGCATATTCGGCCTGGAATGTACGTAGTTTTTTTGGCTCTCCCAAACAGAAGATTTTTTGTATGCTATAAAGTAGCCTATATAGCAAAAAGGAAGTATCCCTAAAATTATGATAAAAACCAGGTTACCAAGCCCCAATTTAAATCCCCTTACGTTTAAAAGGCCGGAAATTCATCCGGCCTTAATTATATCTTATTATTATTTTTGCTTATTTCAAGTCTGATAATTCAATTACGTCTCGTTTTTTCCAGCTTTTCCTTTGTTGTTCACGCATTTTTTCAGGCAAAGGGATCAAACCGATATTTTTCAGATATCCGTTATCTCCAATCATCTTTTCGCTGAGAAAGAGATCCATATAAGCCTCGATTCCGGGAACTTTATCTATATGGGCTTTTTTCACATAAACGAAAAGGCTTCTGGATATCGGATAGCTGCCATTGGAAATATTTTCGGGGAGAGGCTCGGAACCTTCCACAACAGCACCCTGTAACCTGTCCCGGTTTTCGTCAAGAAACGAGTAGCCGAATATGCCTATGGCTTCCGAATTTTTGATAAGCCTCTGTACAATAAGGTTGTCGTTCTCTCCGGAAGGGACATATTTTCCATCCTGACGAATTTTTGTATATTCGCCGCCGTAGGCTGGTATTTCTTCCGAGGCCGCTTCCATTACCAATTCCTCAAAAGCATCCCTTGTGCCTGATGATGTGGGAGGACCGTATATCAATATCTCACTGTGCGGCAAATCCGAATTTATTTCGTTCCAGTATTGGTACGTATTTTTTACCAGTTTACCGTTTTTGGGAACTTCAGCAGCAACAGCCAGAAGAATATCTTTTCTGTCAAGCTCAAATCTTTCCGCTTTGCTGTTGTTCGCCAGAACGATGCCGTCGTAGCCGACCACAAATTCTATAATACCGCTCACACCGTTTTCCATAGCTCTTTTAAACTCGGAAACTTTAATTTGTCTGGATGAGTTACTGATATCCGGGGTATTTATACCGTCCCCAACCCATGTCAATTTGTGGCCGCCGCCGGAACCTGTTGATTCAATAACAGGGGTGGAGTGTTTTGTTGTAGCCCCGAATTCCTCAGCTACATAACTTGCAAATGGATAGACCGTACTGGAACCCACAATCTTGATCTGATCCCTTGCAATGGCAAAATTGCTGACAAAAATAACCATTGCCGCAATCAACAGCATACTCTTTACAATGCGTTTCATCTAAAGGCCTCCCTTTTCTGTGTTGTTTGTTACCGTTTTCATGTGAAAACATCCTTTTTTTTGGGGTTGTTTTTTTTCGTTGCCTTTACCCGTCAACGTGTCTGAATGTTTACCACCCACATGTTATGTATTTATAAGTATTATGTTAAGACTTTGTGAGGGGTATGCCATGTCGGGCAAAACAAACTCCGAAAGCCCCAGAGAGCAAGGCGGGAGGCGATCCGGTTCTATGAACCATCGTTTTCAAGGCCGGCGGCTGC
>CAYFVA010000036.1:0-2742 GCA_964346265.1 uncultured Desulfobacterales bacterium | reverse complement strand
AACAGGGATATGGATGGAAAAGGTGCTTCCTTTTCCCACATTGCTTTGCACCTCGATTTTTCCTTCGTGGTACTGGGCGATGTGCTTGACAATGGCAAGTCCCAGGCCGGTGCCTCCGGTCTGTCTGCTTCTGGCTCTGTCCACCCGGTAAAATCGGTTGAATATTTTGTCCAGGTGTTCGCTGCTGATACCCGGACCTCTGTCAGTCACGGAAATGACGGCGTGACCGTCGCCTTCGAATGCGGTTATCCGGACCGGAGTGCCCTCCGGGCTGTATTTTACTGCATTGTCCAGCAGGTTCACCACTGCCTGTTCCAGAAGCAGCGGATCTGCGGGGGCCTCGATTGGAACGGGCAATTCGGGAGAAATACGGATGTTCCGGCCCGGATTGTTGTTCCGGCAGACATGGAGCGCTTCTTTAATGACCCGTTTCAGATCCGCCGGCTCCAGCCGGATATCTTCTCCCTGCATTCGTTCCAGCTTGGAAAGCGAGAGAAGGTCGTTGATCAGGGCGATCATCCGGTTCACATTTTTTTCGATGATATTGAGAAAGTTTTGATATTCTTCCGGATCGCTTTTTCCATCCATGGACTGCAATGTTTCAATGAATCCCTTGATGGAGGTGAGCGGGGTTTTCAGCTCGTGGGAGACATTGGCGGCGAATGCTTTCTGCATGTTCTCAAGTTTTTTGATCCGGGTGATGTCGTGGAATATGATCAATGTCCCGATCCGGGTCCCGGAGTTGTCATGCAGGGCGGTGGAGTGGATGTTGAGGATATATTTTTCCCTCCTGTCGATCAGCATGTCTTTTTCCACGGGATGGCGGGTGGACAGGGCGGATTGGATAAATTTCTGGAGTTCGTAGTTTCTGGCCGCTTCAAGGATATGTTTTCCTTTGAGTATGGAAGGCGGAAAATCGAGGATCCTTCCGGAGGCCTGGTTCACGGTAATGATTCGTTCATCCTGGTCGATTGCGATCACCCCTTCCCTCATGCTTGAGTGGACCGCCTCGAGTTCCGTGGTCCGGTTCTGCAGCGCCCTGATCTTTTCGGCAAGACTTTCCGCCATGTGGTTCATGGTGGCGGCAAGTTCGGACAGTTCTTCGGAACGGGGGTCGGCCAGCCGTTTTTCAAGTTCTCCTCCGGCAAATCTGCGGGCACCTGTTATCATCTCCTGTATGGGGCGGGTGATTCGGCTTGATACGTAGAAGCTGGCCCCTGCGGCTGCGAGCACGGTGACACCGAGAACAAGAAAGATATTTCTTCTGACGTGGCTGATTTCCTGCTCAATGGAGGAAATGGAAACGGCGGTACGGATCGCGGCAATGACCTGGTCCTCAAAGACAACCGGAAGGGCCGCGTACATCAGTTTTTGATCAAGGGTGCTGCTGTAGCGGATGGAGATGCCCGTCTCTCCGGTGAACGCCTCTTTGATCTCCGGCCTTTTTCTGTGGTTGTCAAGGGTTTCAATATCGGCAGAGGAATCTCCCACGACTTTGCCGGAGGGGAGGATGACCGTGACCCGGGTTTGGGTCATTTGGCCCACATCCTTGCAGAACCGGTCGATTTTTTCAGGGGAAAGGGAGCCTCCGCCGGCTGTGACGATTTTGACAAGTTCCCGCCGGGTGAGAATCGTCCGGACGGTGAGATCGTTTTCCGCCTTGTCCAGGGCGTCTTTCTTGTAAACCGAGGTGGCGTACCAGGCCACCACTGCAAGGGATACAACCGTGATCAGAAGAAAGGAGGGGAAGATCTGGGTGATCAGTTTCCGATTTTTATTCATTGCTTTCTTCTTTGAACCGGTATCCGATGCCCCGGACCGTTTCAATCAGGCTGCCGTGATTGCCCATTTTTTTTCGAAGGCCCACCACGATGACGTCGATGCTTCTCTCGGTTACCGCGTAATTCTCTCCGTGGATGGAGTCCACAAGCTGGCCTCTTGTGAACACCCAGCCTTTTTTGGCGGCAAGGAGGGACAGCATCTGGAATTCCGAATAGGTAAGATCGATCTGTTTGCCGGCAAGGGTGACGGAATGTCTGCTGTGATCGATGATCAGATCCCCCTCCCGGATCACATGGCTTTCCTCCTTTTGCCCCGTCTTTCTGCGGCGCCGGAGAATGGCCCGGATCCGGGCGATCAGTTCCCTGGGACTGAAGGGTTTGGAGATGTAGTCATTGGCCCCGAGCTCGAGGCCGGTTACCACATCTGCCTCCTCTCCTTTGGCGGTGAGCATGACAATCGGGGTATTTTCTTCCTCGTTGGTGTTCCGGATGTGTTTCGTCACCTCCAGGCCGTCGATGCCGGGAAGCATCAGATCGAGCACGATCAGATCGGGCCGCTGTTCCGAATTGATTTTGATCGCCTCTTCTCCGGTGGCGGCGCAGACGGTTTCATACCCCTCTTTGGAAAGATTGTACCGGACAAGTTCGAGAATGTCCTGTTCATCATCCACTATCAGTATTTTTTCTTTTGCCATTGTACTTATCCTGTCTGGGTTTCGGTTTCGTCTTTGTATGGTACAGGATAAACATATACGGATATTGTTAGATTATTATTAGATCGGGCCGGTAAAATCAAGTTTGATTTCACCGGCGCCGGTCGTCAATAAATGGAGGGGGGAACATGGCTGCAGGCGGTCTCTTCTGCAGGAGTTTCGCGTTTGAAAGAGCCGGTCACCGGTCAGTCCGCATCTTCTTTCAGGTAGCACTCCGGCAGTGAATCGTCAAAACGGAATGTCTCGTT
>CAYFVA010000035.1:0-14980 GCA_964346265.1 uncultured Desulfobacterales bacterium | reverse complement strand
CGTCGGGTTTGATGATAGATAGTGTCTTTTCCATTTGCAAATCCTCTTTGTGTTTTATTGAAAATACCGTTGCATGAATACAACAAAACGTACTATAAGTCAATTTCAATACACTCGCGATTGGATGCAGTGTGCTCGGAAAACCAACGGAATTTCGGCATGGATATTTTAAAAACAGCAGTCACAGGCTCGGCCGGATCCGGCAAAAGTATAGTGAGAAAAAAACTTGTGCGGCTGGGCATGGCCGGTTTTGATTGTGACCGGATTGCAAGGGAGATTGTCGAACCCGGAATGCCGGCTTTCCTGCGGATCACCCGGCTTCTGGGAGAAGAATCGGTCGCACGGGACGGCACACTGGACAGGCAGAGAGTCCGGCAAATGATTATGGAAAATGGAGATTTACGGAAACAGGTGGAAGGCGTTCTTCATCCCCTGATTCTCGAAACATTGTTTTCAAAAATCGAAACGGCTGAATCCCGGGGGTACCAGGCGGCTGTGGCAGAGGTGCCGCTTTTGTTCGAGCTGTGTCTTGAAAACCGGTTTGATCTTACCATTGCGGTTGTGTCAGAGACTGAAACACTTGTGCAGAGGATTATAAAAAGGGACGGCGCGGACCGAAAATCGGCGGAAAAGATCCTCGCGCTGCAGCTGGGTCAACAGGACAAAAAACGGCGGGCCGATTTCGTGATTGAAAACAACGCGGGAGTTCAAGAGCTGAATAACGAGGTGGAGCGGATCTTCCGGAAAATAGAAAAAGAACGCTTGACATCGGCTTGATAATAAGGTAAAGAAAATTGCTGTTGTCGTTTATTTTTTTAAATTTCGTCTGTAACATAAAAAAACATACCGAACGTAAGTTTGAATGATCCTTTAGGTGCTCTTCAAAAAAATCCTGCAAAGCAAGACAATAATAGACAAAAAATATGGAAAAAATATGGAGTGTTCATGAATCTTGAAGAATTGAAGCGGATGAAGATCAGTGAGCTTACCAAGCTTGCCAAAAAATACAATATCCAGAGTATTGGAGGGCTTAAAAAGCAGGAGCTGATCTTTTCTCTGCTCCAGGCCATCATCGAAGAAAGTGGTCAGATATACGGAGAGGGGACACTTGAGATTCTGCCGGACGGCTTCGGGTTTTTGCGGGCCCCGGGGTATAATTACCTGCCCGGACCTGATGATATTTACGTGTCTCCGTCCCAGATCAGAAGATTCAACCTGAAAACCGGGGATACCATATCCGGCCAGGTCAGGCAGCCCAAGGACTCAGAGAGATATTTCGCTCTGCTCAAGGTGGAGGCGGTGAATTTTGAAAACCCCGAGCTTGCCGGAGAAACCATTCTGTTTGACAATCTTCTGCCGCTGTATCCGGAGCGTAAAATGGAGCTTGAAAACGATCCGGAAAACTATTCGGCAAGGATCATAGACATGATGTCGCCCATCGGATTCGGCCAGCGCGGACTGATCGTGTCACCGCCGAAAGCCGGTAAGACCATGCTGCTTCAGAATATCGCCAACAGCATGATCGCAGCCCACAATCATATCGTGCCCATGATCGTTCTCATAGACGAAAGACCGGAGGAAGTGACGGATATGGCCCGGTCCGTGGATGCCGAAGTGGTCAGTTCCACGTTTGACGAGCCGGCGGAACGGCATGTGCAGGTTGCCGAGATGGTCATAGAGAAGGCCAAGCGGATTGTGGAACAGGGAAATGACGTGGTGATTCTTCTGGACAGTATTACAAGGCTGGCCCGGGCGTATAACGCCGTAATGCCGCCGTCTGGAAAGATTCTTTCCGGTGGTGTGGATTCCAACGCCCTTGACCGGCCCAAACGGTTTTTCGGGGCGGCCCGGAATGTCGAGGAAGGCGGAAGCCTTACCATTATTGCCACAGCGCTTGTGGATACCGGCAGCCGGATGGACGAGGTCATTTTTGAAGAGTTCAAAGGGACGGGCAACATGGAGCTCATTCTTGACAGACGACTGGCGGATAAACGCATATTCCCTGCCATAGACATCAACCGGTCCGGTACCCGGAAAGAAGAACTGCTTATGGATGAAATGGCGCTCAACCGGACATGGATCTTGCGGAAACTGCTGTCAGGACTCAATCCCATTGACAGTATGCAGTTTTTGCTTGAAAAAATGGCGGGAACGAGTAATAATAAAGAGTTTCTGGAATCAATGAATTCATAGAACCAATACAATGAAGTGATATCGTTTCAAAAGGAGTTTATAAGGTTATGAAAAAAGGAATACATCCCGATTATAAACGGACCACGGCGACATGTGCCTGCGGCAATACGGTGGAGATCGGATCGACCCGGGAAAACATCAAAGTGGAAATCTGTTCCAAATGCCATCCCTTTTTCACCGGCAAGCAGAAACTGGTTGACTCGGCCGGACGGATTGACCGGTTCAAGAAAAAGTACGGGGGATTTGACGCTTCCAAGCTGGTCTAACAATTTATATTTTACCGGAAAAAGGGGAGTTTGTGCGGCAGTGCCTTCAATACTCCCCTTTTAAGTGTTGCCTATGATTGAAAAGCTTAGAGGGATTGAAGATCGTTTTATCAAGCTCGAGCAGCTTCTGAGTGATCCTGCCGTTATCAATGACCAGACCAAATACCAGGAGTATCTCAAGGAGCACGGAGAGCTGAATAAAATTGTCCCTGTATACCGGGAGTACAAGGAAATCTGCCGCCAGATCGATGATGCGGAGGCGCTTCTGAAGGACTCGGACAGTGAAATGCGGGAGATGGCCAAAGAAGAGACGGCTTCCCTTGAAAAGAGCCGGGAGAAGACCTATGCCCGGCTCAAAAAGCTTCTGACCCCCAAAGATCCCAGGGACGACAAGAACGTGATACTGGAAATCCGGGCCGGAACCGGCGGAGAGGAGGCCGGTCTTTTTGCCGGGGACCTGTTCCGTATGTACTCCAGATATGCCGAATCAAAAAACTGGTCCATTGAAATCATTGAGAAGAACGAGTCCGGTGCCGGCGGATTCAAGGAGGTGGTCGCTCTAGTGAAAGGCAGGGGCGTGTTCAGTGACCTCAAGTACGAAAGCGGCATTCACAGGGTCCAAAGGGTGCCGGACACGGAAACCCAGGGCCGGGTGCACACCTCCGCGGTTACAGTGGCTGTTCTGCCGGAAGCTCAAGATGTGGAGGTCGACATCAATCCGTCCGATCTGAATATCGACGTGTTCCGGGCGTCCGGACCGGGCGGCCAGTCGGTGAATACAACGGATTCGGCCGTCCGGATCACCCATGTGCCCACAGGAGTGGCGGCGACCTGCCAGGATGAGAAGTCACAGCTCAAGAACAAAACCAAGGCCATGAACGTCCTCAAGTCCAGGCTCCTCGACATCAAGGTCAGGGAGCAGGAGGAAAAACGGGCTGCCCAGCGGAAAGATCAGGTGGGCAGCGGAGACAGGAGCGGACGGATCCGGACTTACAATTTTCCCCAGGGCAGGCTCACCGATCACAGGATCGGGCTGACCCTTTACAAGTTAGACAGCATCATGGAAGGGGATCTCGAGTCCGTGATCGAGGAACTCAGAACCTATTACCAGGCACAGGCATTACAGGAAATTGAGTGACTGGACAGCCATTGAACTTGTCGCCCGGACCGAATCCTACTTCAAGTCCCGTTCCGTGGAAAGCCCGAGGCTGTCGGCTGAACTTCTGCTGGGATTATGCCTCGACCTTGACCGGGTGGAGTTGTACCTGAACCACGACCGTCCCCTTGACAGCAGGGAACTGGACCGGTTTCGGGAGCTGGTCCGGCGCCGGGCCCGCAATGAACCCGTAGCCTACATCACCGGAAAAAAAGGGTTCTGGGAGCACGAGTTCTCCGTGAAACCGGGGGTTCTGATTCCGCGGCCGGATACCGAAGCTCTCGTGGAAAATGCGCTGGCGGTGTTTGACCAGGCGGGATTCGCAAACGGCGGAACCGGCAGAATTCTCGAGCTTGGATGCGGCTCCGGTGCCGTGATTGTCTCTCTTGCCGCGGCCCGGCCCGGGCACGAATTTTTTGCAGCGGATTGTTCCGAAACAGCCGTGGATGTGACACGTGCCAACAGTGAGGCGATCCTTTCTGAAAACCGGGTGCGGGTGGTCCAGGGGTCCTGGCTTGACCCTTTCCGGAAAGGGGGCACGTTTGATATGATTATTTGCAATCCCCCGTATGTCCGTACTTCGGAAATGAAAACCCTTTCGCCCCAGATCAAGGAATATGAGCCCGCCCGGGCCCTGGATGCCGGGGATGACGGTTTGGATAGCATCCGGGAAATCGTGGCGGGCGCCTGTGATTATCTCGCAGACGGGGGCACGCTTTTGATCGAGATCGGGCATGATCAGAAAGAGGCGGTCCGGCGGGTTGTGCGGTCGAGTTCCGGGTATGAAAAACCCGTATTTGAAAGGGATCTTGCCGGGCATTTCCGGGTGGCGGTCATCAAAAAAAAGATTGTCAATGCATGATATATTTGGTATATATGCAAGGATTTGGTTATTGTATATAAAAACACACACCCATTGACCTTACTGCCGGAGTTGCTTTTTCTTAAAGTCGGCACGGGAAAGACGTGGGTGGCGGAAAAAAAACAGAAAAACGTACGGAGTAAAAATGGCTCACATTACAATTAAAGAATTGCTGGAAGCTGGTGTTCATTTCGGACATCAGACAAGACGATGGAACCCGAAAATGAAAAAGTATATTTTCGGAGCACGGAACGGGATTTACATCATCGATCTTCAACAGACCGTAAAGCTTTTCAACAAGGCGTATGATTTTATAGCGGATACGGCGGCCCAGGGCAAAAGCGTTCTTTTTGTCGGGACCAAAAAACAGGCCGGGGAGATTATCTACGAAGAGGCGAACCGGGCCGAGGCCTACTATGTTCAGAACCGGTGGCTCGGCGGCATGCTCACCAATTTTCAAACCATCAAGAACAATATTTCCCGGTTTCATTTTCTCAATTCCATTGAAAACGACGGCACCCTCGAAAACTATCCGAAAAAAGAGCAGGCCAAGATGATGAAAGAGAAAGTGAAACTCGAATTCGACATCGGCGGGATCAGCAATATGAAATCTCTGCCGGGCGCCATGTTCGTCATCGACCCCAAGAACGAGAACATTGCGGTGCGGGAGGCAAGGAAGCTCGGGATTCCCATTGTCGGGATCGTGGATACCAACTGTGACCCGGATGACGTGGATTACGTGGTGCCGGGCAACGATGATGCCATAAGAGCCATCCGGCTTTTCTCTTCAAAAATTGCGGATGCCTGTATCGAAGGCGGACAGCGGTTTGAGGAGAAACAGCAGGCAGGATCAGACAAGGAAATGGAACAGGATATGCAGGAAGGGGCTTCGACAAAGATCGAGAAGGAAGTGGTTTCAGACGGCAGTGATGGTCCTGTTGTGGAAAAAATAAAAAAGAAAACGGAGCCGGCCCCGAAAGAAGAAGCGGCGGCTGATCAAGAATAAGGAGTAACAAGAAAATGGCGGAAATTACAGCAGCAATGGTGAAAGAGCTTCGGGATCAAACCGGCTCGGGAATGATGGAGTGCAAAAAGGTACTGACCGAGGCCGAAGGTGATCTTGAAAAAGCAGTCGACCTTTTGAGAAGGAAGGGGCTTGCCAAGGCTGAAAAACGGTCGGGAAGGGCCACCACCGAAGGGATGATCTATTCATACATCCATCCGGGGAACAAGCTCGGTGTTCTTGTGGAAGTGAACTGCGAATCCGACTTTGTCGCCAAGAACGAGGATTTTGTCGAGTTTGTAAAGAACATTGCCATGCATATCGCAGCAAGCAGTCCCATCGGAATCAGATCCGAAGATATTCCGGCCGAGAAGATTGAAAAGGAGAGGGAGATCTACAAGGCACAGGCCCTGGACGAAGGCAAACCCGAGAATATTGTGGACAAGATTGTGGAGGGGAAAGTCCAGAAGTACTACAAAGATGTCTGCCTGTTGAGCCAGGCCTATGTGAAGGACCCCCAGAAAACGGTTGAAGAGGTCCTCAAGGAAACCATTGCCAAAATCGGAGAGAATATTCATATCAAAAGGTTTGTCAGATACCAGCTGGGAGAATAGCTTTTGAAACAGACACCCGAATTGCGCAGGGTCACAATTAAACTGAGCGGCGAAGCCCTGATGGGAAATCAGGGCTTCGGCATCAAACCGGAAATGATCTCATACGTGGCCGAGGAAATCGCCAAGGCGCATCGTGTGGGCGTTGAAATATCCATTGTTGTCGGCGGCGGTAATATTTTCAGGGGCGTTGCAGGTAGTTCGGCCGGCATGGACCGGGCATCAGCGGACAATATGGGGATGCTGGCAACCGTGATCAACAGCCTTGCGCTGTCGGACGCGCTGGAACAGCTGGAAGTGCCCACAAGAGTGCAGACCGCCATCGGCATGAACAAGGTTGCCGAACCTTTTATCATGCGAAAGGCCATCCGGCATATGGAGAAGGGCCGGATCGTGGTATTCGCCGCAGGGACGGGAAACCCGTATTTTACCACGGATACCGCAGCCGTGCTCCGGGCCAATGAAATCCAGGCGGAATTTCTGATCAAGGCCACCAACGTGGACGGTGTGTATGACAAGAATCCGGAAACCGAGAGCGACGCAGGGATGCTGGATGAAATCAAATATATGGATGTTATCAAGCAGAACCTGCGCGTCATGGACATGACCGCCATTTCCCTTGCAATGGAGCAGAGCCTTCCGCTGCAGGTTCTCAATTTGCACAAACCGGATAATATTGTAAAGGCTGTTCTCGGAGAAAGAGTCGGCAGCCGGGTGTATTAACCGGCTGACAGCGTATGAACCAGAATTCGAGGAGGGATTGCTATGATAAATGAAGTGCTTCAGGAAACGGAAGATCGGATGATGAAATCCGTCAAAGCGTTTGAAAAAGAGATGGCGAAGGTCCGAACCGGAAGGGCTTCTACAGCATTGCTGGACAATGTCCGGGTAGACTACTACGGAACCTCCACTCCACTGAACCAGATGGCGTCCATATCGGTCCCTGAAAGCCGGCTTTTGACGGTGAAACCCTGGGACAGCTCCGTGATCAATGATGTGGAAAAAGCGATTTTAAAGGCAAATCTCGGGGTGACCCCTTCCAACGACGGCAAACTGATCCGGATTTCCATTCCCCCGCTCACCGAGGATCGGAGAAAAGAAATCGTGAAATCCGTTAATCAGACCTGTGAGGAATACAAGGTTGCCATCCGCAACATCAGAAGGGATTCCAACGAGAACCTCAAAGACCTTCAGAAAGAAGGCGATATTTCTGAAGATGACAGCTTCAAGGCACAGAAGAGTGTGCAGGATCTGACTGATAAGCATATTCAGAAACTTTCCGACATTTTTACCGAAAAAGAGAAGGAAATTCTTGAAGTCTGAAGCGCTGCAGTACCCGCCTTCACATGTGGCCATCATAATGGACGGGAACGGCAGATGGGCCCGAAAAAAGTTCATGAACCGGATCAAGGGCCATGAAAAAGGGGCGGATACGGTCCGTACCATTGTGACTGCGTCCAGGGAAACCGGTGTCGGTGTGTTGACCCTGTACGCGTTTTCCACGGAAAACTGGGCAAGACCGGAAACTGAAGTGACCGCCCTGATGAACCTTTTAAAAAAGTTTATCCGCAACGAAACCCCAAAGCTCAAAGAACAGAACATCCGGCTCAATGCCATCGGAAATACGGAAGGGCTTCCTGCTGATGTCCGAAAGGAACTTTTTGCCGCCATGGAAGAGACCGGCCAAAATGACGGCATGAGCCTCAATCTTGCGCTGAACTACGGATCAAGGGAAGAACTCACTTCCGCAGTAAAAGCCGTTGCCGTCCAGGTGGAAGACGGGGAAATACAAATCGAAGATATTACCGAGGCAACCGTTTCGGATCATCTTTACACAAAAGGACAGCCGGAGCCCGACCTTATGATCCGTACATCCGGTGAAAAGAGGTTGAGCAATTTCCTTTTGTGGCAGTCCGCGTATACGGAATTCTTTTTTACTGATACGTTATGGCCGGACTTTACCCGCAGGGAATTCGAAGAAATCCTTTCGCATTATACGACACGCAACCGAAGATTCGGAAAAACGACATGCTCCTCCAGCGATGGATCACCGCAATAATTCTGTTTCCCGTACTGCTTGTCGTGCTCGTCAAGGCGGACCGTTTGACGTTCAGCATACTGCTCGGTCTGGTGTCCGTTATATCGGCAAGGGAATATCTGAAAATGGTAACCCCCGTATGTGAGGGAATTGCCGGTAAAAAAATCCAGGCCCTGTTTTACCTGACCTGCGCGGTCATGCCGGTTGCCGCCAATCAAGGATCCGAGGCCGCTGTTATTTCCGTGATCGCTGTCAATTTTCTTCTGTCCGGTTGTATCGCACTTTCCGACTTTTCCAGGAAGAGGGATGTGTTTGATGCCGCAGCCCGCCAGGTTCTGGGGGTGGTGTATATCCCTTGTTTTTTGACGTTGCTGGTTCTGGTGCACGAGCTGGACCAGGGAGCGGTATGGATTATCTGGCTGCTTTTTGTGGTGTTTGCCGGTGATACGGGTGCCTATTACGCCGGATGTTATCTGGGCAAGAGAAAACTTGCACCCAACGTAAGCCCTAAAAAAACCCTGGCAGGGGCTGCAGGGGGAATCGGCGGGTCGGTGTTTATCGGAATTGCGTTTTATTTGATCATCTTCGGCGAATTCCGGAATACCGGCGTTATTTTTTTCAGCGCCCTGCTCATTGCCATTACCGCCCAGGCCGGCGATCTTTTTGCCTCCGCCATGAAACGGGCCGGCGGTATCAAGGATTCGGGGAGTCTGCTCCCGGGGCACGGAGGGATCCTTGACCGGATTGACGGCTTTGTGTTTGCTGTGCCGGTGCTCTATATCCTGAAGGTGTTTGTATTATGAAAAACCTTGCTGTGCTTGGCTCCACCGGTTCTATCGGTCAGAACGCTTTACATATCGCCGCTCTTCACCCGGACCGTTTTTCCGTGTCCATACTGGCGGCTGCATACAACATTTCCCTCCTGGCCGAGCAGGTGATCCGGTTCAAGCCGGAAACAGCCGTTGTGATGACGGAACAGGGGGCGGATGAACTCGCCTCTCTTTTAAGAGGGGAAAAGGTCCCTGAAATTCTGGTGGGGGAACAGGGATATATGGCTGCAGCTTCCAGTGAAAATGCGGATACGGTTCTTCTGGCCATGGTGGGTTCGGCCGGGCTCTATCCGGCGCTGGCCGCGGTGGAAGCCGGTAAAACCATTGCGCTCGCCAACAAGGAAACCCTGGTGATGGCCGGTGACATCGTCATGGAAAAGGCAAGGCGCAAAAACGTTTCCGTTTATCCGGTGGACAGTGAACACAGTGCCATCTACCAGTGCCTTTTGGGAAACCGGAGAGAGGATTTTGAAAAAATTTTTCTGACGGCCTCCGGGGGACCGTTCCGGAATACGCCGTTGTCGGACTTTGCAAGTATTGTCCCCGGCGATGCCCTCAAACACCCCAACTGGGATATGGGCAGCAAAATCAGCATTGATTCGGCCACCCTGATGAACAAAGGCCTGGAGATCGTGGAGGCGGTACACCTGTTCGACGTGTCCCCGGACCGCATCCAGGTGTTGATCCATCCCCAGAGTATCGTTCATTCCATGGTGGGGTTCAAAGACAAAACCGTCATCGCCCAGATGGGCGTGCCGGATATGAAGGGGGCGATTTCATTCGCCCTGTCCTGCCCGGAACGGCTGGATATCGGTGTGGATTTTCCCGACTTTTTTTCCCTTCAAAATCTCACGTTCGAGCCGGTGGACCGGGAAAAGTTTCCGTCTGTTGATTTTGCCTTTGAGGCGTGCCGAAAGGGCGGAACCATGCCGGCTGTGCTGAATGCGGCCAATGAAGTGGCGGTGACCCTGTTTCTTGAGGAAAAGATACGTTTTACGGGCATATACGACATCATATCCCGATGTATGGGACAGCACGCCCTGATTGACAAACCTGACCTTTCCGGTATTATTGACGCAGACCGGTGGGCAAGGGACAAAGCGTTGTCCCTTTTATAAAAGCGAGGTATTATGAGTTCGGTTCTGGCATTTATCATCGTTATCGGCATACTTGTTTTTATTCATGAACTGGGCCACTTTCTTGTGGCGAAATGGTGCCGGGTCGGGGTGGAAACCTTTTCTCTGGGGTTCGGTCCGAAAGTTGTCCAAAAACGGATCGGAGAGACGGTGTACTGTATCTCCGCCATTCCCCTGGGCGGGTATGTAAAAATGGTGGGAGAGGAACAGGGAAAAGCCATTTCCGAAGAAGATGTGCCCCGGTCCTTTTCCCATAAAAAGCTGTATAAAAAATTCATGATCGTGGCTGCAGGCCCGGTGTTCAATTTTCTGCTGGCGATTTTGATTTTTTACTTCCTGTACCAGTTCTCCGGAATGTATATGGTCAAACCGGTGGTCGGGGAGGTGTCTAAAGGATCCCCCGCCAGTGAGGCGGGAATCAATCCCGGAGACACCATCAGGGAGATCAACGGCAAACCGGTTGAAAGCTGGAGCGATATGGCCGGTCTGATCATGCGGAGCAACGGATCCGATCTCAAGGTTCTGATCGAGCGGGACGGGGATCGGATTTTCGTGACTCTTACCCCGGAACTCCGGGAGGCGAAGAACAAGTTCCAGGAGACGGAAAAACGCTACATGATCGGGGTGGGGTCGGCAGGAGAGGTCCTTCACAGAACCCTCAATCCGTTTCAGGCCATGAAGGTCTCCCTTGAAAAGAACTGGGATATCGTAAAGCTGACCATTATTTCAGTGGGCAAAATGATCAACGGCAGTATTTCCGCGGACAACCTGGGAGGGCCGATCATGATTGCCCAGATGGCCGGGGAACAGGCCGAGGCAGGGGCACAGAATTTTGCCTTTTTTCTTGCGCTGCTGTCCATCAACCTCGGCATTATCAATCTTTTCCCGGTTCCCGTACTGGATGGCGGTCACCTGATGTTCTTTACCATTGAAGCTTTTACCGGAAGAGAGGTGAGCGATGCGGTCAGGGAGAAGGCCAACCAGGTGGGTGTGGCCCTCCTGGTTCTTTTGATGGTGTTTGTTTTCTACAATGATATTGTCAGAATCGTCAACAATGGGTGAACACATGATTTGCTGTATTGAAACGGCTTTACAGCCGGACCTTCTTGATGCGCGGGCGCTTTCTCTGAAAAAGAAGGCACGGGACTATTTTTCCATCGACCTTTCCTATGTCCGGTCCACAAACATCCTGCTGATCGAATCACAGCTCTCCCGAAAGGAACTGGCGTATGTCAGGGATACCGTTTTTACAAATCCGGTGATCCAGATTTCGGCCACAGGCTTTCTGGACATCGATTTCGACTACGCGGTCTGGGTGGGATTCAGGCCCGGGGTCCGGGACAACCCGGCAAGTACGGCGGTGGAGGCCATCGAGGACCTTCTGGGAAAAGAATTCAAGCCGGGCGAGGGAATCTATACCTCTTCGCGCTACTGCCTCAAGGGCGAAGGATTGACCCGGCAGGATGCGGAAACCATTGCAAAAGAGCTTCTGGCCAACGAGATCATACAGCAGTGGAAAGTTTTTTCACGCGAACAATGGATGGCTGCCGAAGAAAAGATCGTACCCGCCAAGGTGATCCTCGACCATGAGCCCACATTTGACACCCTTTCCATTGATTCGGACGAGGCTCTCAAAGCGATCAGTGACGAGAGAAACCTTGCCCTCAATGTCAACGACATTCCCGTGATTCGATCTTACTTCAACGATCCCGCGGTACGCGAATCCAGAAAGACGGCGGGTCTCGACGATCCCACGGATGTGGAACTGGAGTACATTTCCCAGGCCAGAAGCGATCACTGCAACCACAACACGTTCAGGGGCGTTTTTCACTACACGGATCTTTCCACCGGTTCCGGGGCCACCGAAAAATCCCTTTTCAAACAGTACATCCAGGCACCCACCCTGGAACTTGCCGAACAGAAGGACTGGGTGGTGTCCGTGCTCTGGGACAATGCAGGCGTGGGCCGGTTCGACGAGCACAACAACTACGTGATCACCGGAGAGACCCACAATTCCCCTTCCAACATGGAAGCCTACGGCGGGGCCATCACCGGGATTGTCGGCGTGTACCGGGACCCCATGGGCACCGGCAAGGGCTCGAGGCTGATCATGGGAAGCTACGGGTTCTGCGTGGGAGAGATTGATTATAAGGGCCCCATGAAGCCGCCGCTGCATCCGAGACGCCTACTGGACGGAGTTGTGGAAGGAGTCAAGGACGGGGGCAACAAGAGCGGGGTGCCCACGACATTCGGCCAGACCCTTTTTGATCCTTGTTACATGGGCAAAAGCCTGGTATACGTCACGGCGCTCGGGATCATGCCGGCTCGTGTCAACGATTCTCCCAGCCATGAAAAGAAAACCTCGCCCGGGGATCTGATCGTGATGAGCGGCGGACGCGTGGGCAAGGACGGCATCCACGGTGTTACCGCATCCTCGGAAGTCTACTCGGAAAACACACCTGCCGGCCATGTCCAGATCGGGGACCCGTACACCCAGAAAAAGATGCACGATTTTCTGCTGATCTGCCGGGACCGGGATTTGATCAGCTTTATCACGGACAACGGAGGCGGCGGGCTTTCGTCATCCGTGGGCGAGTCCGCCATGATCAGCAACGGGTGCGAGGTTTGGCTCGACCGGGTGCCGCTCAAGTACGAAGGCCTGGATATGTGGGAGATCTGGGTGTCCGAATCCCAGGAGAGAATGACCATTGCGGTCCGGCCCGAGCACATCGACGAGTTCATGGCGCTTTCAAAAGAGCACGAGGTGGAAAGCACGGTGATAGGCGAGTATACAGACACCGGAAAACTTCACATCAAGTACGGGGACCACACCTGTGCATACGTGGACATGGATTTGCTGGAAAAGGGATTCCCGGACTGGGAATTTGAAGCCGAATGGATACCGCCTTCCCTTAGGGGACTTACCGAGCCTGTACTGTCCGCACCGCATGACTACGAAAAACTGATTCTCGATTTGCTGGCAAGGCCGAATATCTGCTCCAAGGAGTGGATCACCCGGCAGTACGACCATGAAGTCCAGGGCGGCAGTGTGATCAAACCGCTGGTGGGCGTTCACCGCAATGTGCCGTCGGATGCGGCGGTTCTGCGGCCGATACTGGAATCGGAAAAAGGGCTTGCCTTTTCCCAGGCGATCCTTCCCTGGTACTCCAGGATCGATGCCTATCATATGATGACCTGTACCATTGACGAGGCGGCCCGGCGCATGATCTCCGTGGGCGGCAGCCTCGATCATATGGGCGGGGTGGACAATTTCTGCTGGCCCAACATCCAGTACGATCCTTTGAAAAACCCGGACGGAAAGTTCAAGGCGGCCCAGCTGGTCCGGGCCTGCAGGGGGCTCAAGGATGCATGCATGGAGTACGGGATTCCGCTTCTTTCCGGGAAAGACAGCATGTATGTGGATGGTCATCTTTCCGGGAAATACGGAGAAACGCGCAAAGTTTCCGCCCTGGAGACGGTTCAGTTTTCCGTGACCGGCACGGTGGCGGATGTGAAAAAATGCGTGACCATGGATCCCAAGATGGCCGGGGATATCGTATACATGGTCGGCTCCACTGCGGATGAACTGGGCGCATCCGAATATTACGAGCTTTTCGGAAAAACCGGGGTCAATGTACCTGTCGTGGATACCGCCCGGTTCCGGGTTCTGTACCGGGCGGTGGAAAAAGCGATTGCCAATGAAATCGTGGAATCCTGTCATGCAGTGATGCGGGGCGGTCTCGGCGTTCACGCTGCTTTTTGCGCCGTGGGCGGGGGATTCGGATTCGATCTGGATCTTTCCCGGGTGCCGGTGGACGATCCGGAATCCATGACCGAAGAGCGGATCCTGTTTTCCGAATCCGCCGGTCGTTTTCTTGTAACCGTGGCCCCGGAAAACCGGGAGACATTTGACAAACTCTTTTCCGGACTTGCGTGTTCCGCTGTCGGAAAGATCGCGGACGAACAATCGAATTTTCAAATTTCGGGTCTTGACGGAAAAAAGATATGCGACATTCCGGTCCCCGACCTTGAAAATGCTTTTACCCAACCATTCGGAGACATGATATGACAAAGGTTAACGCACTGGTACTGACCGGGTTCGGCCTCAACTGCGACATGGAAACCGCTTATGCGTTCAAACTTGCCGGGGCCGATGCCTCCCGGGTTCATATCAATTCACTGATTCACGGAAAAGAACGCCTGGAAGCGTATCATATTCTCGCGTTCGGCGGCGGTTTCAGCTGGGGAGACGACCACGGCGCAGGCGTCATCCAGGCACTGAAAATGAAAAATCACCTGGGGGATGAACTTGCCGCGTTCGTGGAAAAAGGCGGCCTTGTGCTCGGCATCTGCAACGGGTTCCAGACCCTTGTGAACCTGGGATTGCTGCCGGCGGCGGAGAAAAAATACACGGAACGCACCGCTTCCATCACCTGGAACGACTGCGGCAACTTCCGGGACCAGTGGGTGCATCTTACAGGGAACCCGGACTCCCCCTGCGTATATACGAGGGGGCTTGAAACAGCCGATTTTCCGGTCCGGCACGGGGAGGGAAAATTCGTGACGTCTCCTGATGTCCTGGAATCGCTGTCCGAAAACAACCAGGTGGTGTTCCGGTATGCGGATGAAAACAAAAATCCTGCCGGTCAAAAATTCCCCATGAACCCCAACGGGTCCATGATGGATATCGCAGGCATCTGCGACCCGACCGGACGGGTGTTCGGCCTCATGCCCCACCCGGAAGCATACAATCACTTTACCAATCACCCGGACTGGACCCGACAAAAATCCGTGCTCAAGAGAAAAAAGGGAGCGGAAAACGCGGCCGAACTTTTCAACAACACCTCCGCAGGAATCCGGCTGTTTGAAAACGCAGTGGATTATG